>JBAZLW010000006.1:0-23364 GCA_041650095.1 Hydrogenophilaceae bacterium
CTGCGCCGCCGCGAGGACGAGATGAACTGTGCCCTGCGCCTGGACCATGCCCGGGGTGCGCACCTGCTCGCCGGCAGCCTGGAATTACTGAAACACGCCCGCCGCGACGACCAGACCCTGGTCGCCAGCACGATCTACCGGGCCGAGGAACGGCAATGGACCGCTTGGCTGCAGGACGAATGGACCCCGGTCGGCAACCTCACCGTCACCGGCGGCCTGCGTGGCGAGGCGGTGCGCCTGGAGGCGGACGGCGCGGCGCGATCCTACCACCGGCTGTCGCCCTCGCTGGCGTTGCGCTGGGAGGCCGGCGAGGGCTGGATCGTGCGCTCGTCGCTGGGCACCGGCCTGAAGCCGCCCACGCTGGACGAGCTCAACGCCGCTCCGGTTACCAGCCTGTCTGCGAACACCCCGCTGGAGCCGGATCGGCGCGGCAATCCCGACCTGCGTCCGGAGCGCTCGCTCAACTTCGAGGCGGCGCTGGAACGCTATCTGCCCGGCAAGGCCGGCGTCCTGGGCGCCAATCTGTACTGGCGCGCCACCCGCGACTTCGTCGAGCACCGGGTGCAACTGGAAGGTAGCCGCTGGGTCGATCGGCCGTACAACGAGGGCGACGCCCGCCACTGGGGCCTGGAGCTGGACGCCAAGCTGAAGACCGACGCCTGGGGCCCCAAGGGCGGCAACCTGCGCGGCCACCTGACCCTGCCGCGCAGCGAGGTCGACGATGCCCGCCTGGGCCTGACCCGGCCGGCGCGGGAGACGCCGACCTACCAGCTCACCCTGGGCTACGACCAGAGCCTGCCGGCCTGGCAGGCCAGCGCCGGCTTCCAGGTCCAGCACTACGGCCGGGTGAAGACCGACATCCCGGATGAGCAGTGGGCCGAGACCGGGCCGCGCAGCGTGCTCGACCTCTACGTCACGCGCCGGCTGACGCGCGACCTCAACCTGCGCCTGAACGTACAGAACCTGTTCCAGGGCGACACCGATCAATCCTCCCGGGCCTGGAGCGGCACCGACGCCTGGAGCCTGGACGGCAGCGACTTCGGCAAGCGCCGGGTCATGCTGACCCTGGAGGGCAAGTGGTAGGGCCGGCGTCAGCCCAGGCAGTTGCGGACCAGAGGCACTAGCCAGACCAGCGCCACCGCCAGGGCGAGGCCGATCAGCAGCCTGGGGTGGCGGCGCAACAGGACCAGGAAGCCGGCCGCCAGGATGAAGCCGGCGACCGCACTCAAGGCGGCGGGCCATTTCGCGCCGGCCAGGGGGCCGGCCAGGAGCAGGGTGGCGCTGGCCGCCATGGCCATGGCGTACAGGCTCACGAATACGCGCGCCTTGCCGCCCTTCATCAGGGCACGCACCAGGATGTCCAAGGCCACCAGCGGGGTCCGCACGGTGGCGAATACGCCACGCAGCCACTTCAGCCCGGAGCCTTTCCCGGCCAGGGCGGCCACCGCCACCGCGGCGGAGCGGGTGGCCAGCACGGTGAAGCGGTCGCTGCCCGCCTCCGCCAGGACCTTCTCCTCGCCGACCCTGGCCCCCCTGAACAACTGCACCAGCTGCTTCGCCGGCAGGTCGGGGGCGCCGGCGAGCCTGGGCGGCGCCCCGGCATCCGGGAACAGTGCATTCCGGAAACGTTTGAGAAACTTGGCGCCGTAGCCGCTGGCGTCCGCGCCGTCCAGTTCGTCGTCGCCCACGGCGTCCGCCAGGGCAGGCAGTTCATGGCGCAGGATGTCCAGGTGCAGGCGTTCCAGCACCATGGCGGCACATTCGGGCAGCCGATCGGGCAGGTCGGCACCACTTTCCAGGAAGGCCAGTTCCTGCCGCATGGCGGCCAGCCGCTCGTCCCAAAGGGACTGGAGCAGGGCGCGGTCGTCTTGCCGCGCCAGCCCGTCCAGCACGGCCCCGCGCAGGAAGGCCAGCACGGCCTCGCTCCCGGTCTCGGGGGCCGGGGGGCCGCCCGGTTCCCGGCCGTACAGCCGGCTGAGGCGGCTGGGGTCGAGCAGGATGCGGACCAGGCGCTCGGCCCCGTCCAGGCGTCCGAACATCCAGTCGTTGATGCGCCAGGAACGCTTGTAGAAGGCGCCGAAGTGGGCCACCTGCACGCCCGCGAGTTTCTGCTCCAGCCGGTCCGGCCCACCGAAGGCGGTGGCCACGTTGGCGCTGAACTGGACCAGTTCCAGGTACTGGTCGCGCGTGGTATCGGCACCGAAGGCGTAGTGCACCACCTCCAGGCTGAGCAGGCGGCGCCAGGCCGCTGGCGCGGCCACGACCGGCATCGGGGCCAGGAAATCCAGCAGGGTGCTCAGCTCGGCGAACCTTTCCGCCCCCCGCAGGGGGATGCCGAGGTCGAGCACGCCGCGCAACGGGGGAACCCCGTCCAGGAACAAGGTGCCGATCTTGCCGGCCAGGGCGGTGAAGGCGCGGGGCGGCCGCAGGGGTTCGTCGTCGCCCAGTTCCGGGTCGAACAGCCTGACCCAGTCGCGCATCTCGGCGCGCAGCAATTCCGCCAGCCCGAGCTCGCTATCGCCCCGCTCCAGCCTCGCCAGGACTGGGGCCAGGGCGGTCCCGCGCTGCAGCCAGTGGCCCTGGTCGCGGCGGCGCAAGGCGGAGAGCTCGGCGACCAGGTCGTAGGCCCGGCGCCGGGCCGCCATCAGATCCTGCCAGAGCGGCTCGGTGAATTCGCTGCGGCGGACCGGGACCAGTTCCACGCCCCGCCGCAGCAGATCCAGCACCACGGTCATGACGTTTTCCAGGGTGAACAGGCCCCAATGCCAATCACCCTCGTCGACCGCATAGGCGAATGCGTCCGGCAGCCAGGGCAGATCCCTGGACTGGAGCAGGGCCTCGGCGATCCGCTGGCGCGCCCGGCGGCCGAGCGCGATGCCCTGCCCGGTGGCATCGCGGTGGCGCGCCGCCCCTTCCGCCAGGGCGGTGGCGATGTAGTCCGCCGCACTCTGGGCCCGACGCAGGCGGTAACCCGGGAAGACGGACTCGGCGACCCGGTCGGCCCCCTGCCAGTCGAGGGAACGGGCCACCAGCAGGCGGGTGTCGCGTTGCCGGGCCACCTCCTGGTTGTGCTCGACGATGGCGCGCAGCTGGTCTGAAACCGACTCCACCCGCGGGATGTTCACCAGCGCGGCCAGGGCCGTGCTGACCAGGCTGGGGATCCGGTCCGGCTGCTCGGGCGGCGGGTCCTGGATGCGGCCGGGGTCGGGCACCACGTAGGCCAGCACGCGCCGGACCTCCCCCTCTGCCCGCTGCCGGAACACCGCCTCGATGGCCGATTCCAGTGGGTTGTTGTCGAGCACGCCGCCATCCACCACGAAGCAGCCCAGGCTGAAGTTGGCATGGCCCGCCAGGCTGGGTACCGGTTCGCCGCCTGCCGTCGCCTGGCCATCGGCGGCCGGCAGGTAGAAGGGCTCGAAGGCGGCGGGGAAGGAGGCGGTGGCGCGGGCGGCGGCGGCCAGCTTGGCGACGATGTCCGGGCCGGAGTAGGGGTCGTCGGCCAGGTCCGGGCCGCGGCGGAACTTCATCTGGCCACGGTGGCTGACGTCGCGGATCAGCGTGCCCACGTCGTCGGAAAAGTCGCGCACCTCGCCGCGCAGCACGGTGGTGGTGAGGGTGAGTTCGATGGGTACCCGGTCCGGCGGCTGCAGGCCCTTGCCGGGCTGGTCGCGGATCTTCCGGAAGCCCTCCAGCATGGCCTTGTAGAAATAGCCGCCGTCGAGCAGGGACGGCGGATCGGCCTGGGTGGGCTGGCGCAGCAGGGTGAGCAGGTCGCCCTTGTCGAGCCAGATGTCCCTGAGCGGATCCAGTGGCTTGCCCTGGCTCATGGCCAGGGCAAGCAGCGCCCCGTTGATGCCGCCGGCGCTGGTGCCGCTGATGATGTCCACCCGGGGGCGCAGCCAGAGCGCCTGGCACAGGCGCCCGTATACCGTCTCGCCGCGCACCAGGCGATTGATCTCCTGGGTGACGCCGCCGATCCAGACCGCCAGGCTGACGCCGCCGTTCATCACCAGGGCGATGCGCAGTTCCTGTTCGTGGCAGGCGATTTCCGGGTTGCCGGGTGGGTTTGCGTTCATGTCAGCCTCCTGATCGTTGTCGTGCGTCCATGCCGCCCGCAGGCCACTACCCCAGCAGACTGAGCAGGGCGTTCCGGTAGGCGAGGAAGGTGGGTTCCAGGGATGCCAGCAGGACGCATTCGTCCGGGGCGTGGATGTCGCGGTAGGTCACGCCCAGGCCGGCCGTGGCGGGGATGCCCTGGGTGGCCAGGTAGTTGGCGATGCTGGAGGGCCCCGCCACCCCAGTCGGCACCGCGTGCCCGTAGGCCGCGCCGGCCGCCTCGACCAGGGCCTGCACCATGGCGTGGGCCGGGTCGAGCCGACAGGCCGGCCAGCCGGGCAGCCATTCGATGGCGGTGGCGGGGGCCGCGCCGTCGGCGTCCAGGCGCGCCACTGTCGCCTCGACGAGCCTGCGTGCCGCCGGGTCGTCGAAGGCGGGGGTGAGGCGCAGGTCCAGTTCCAGTTCGCAACGGTCGGGCACCAGGGAGAAACTGCCGCCGCCGTGGATGGCGGTCGGGGTGATCTTGGCCGGCAGCGGGAAGGTTTCGTCCGCCGCCGGCAGCGGCTCGGCGGCAAGCCGCTCAAGCAGGTCGCGGGCCCGTTCGATGGCGTTGACGCCGCGGTTGCCGGAAGAACCTGAATGGGCGCCGATGCCGTGGATGGTGAGGCGGGCGCGCAGGAACCCGCGTGCCCCCGTCACCAGCCGGTCATTGCCGGGATAGCCGATCATCACCCCCGCCAAGGGCTTGCCGCGGCGCACGGCCATGTAGCGATGGATGCCGGCGAAGCTGCCCGTGTGCTCCTCGGCATCGAAGACAAAGCCCAGGCTGCCGGCGAGCCGTTCCGCCATGGGCCGCAGGTCGGCCAGGACGTGGCAGAACACGGCGATGCCGGCCTTGCTGTCCGCGCTGCCGCGGCCGTACAGCCAGCCGTCCTCGATGCTGGCGCGGTCGGGCGGATGGCGCCAGGCCTGCGGGTCGCCGAAGGGGGCGGTGTCCGCGGTGGCGTCGAGCAGGTAGGCGGGGCCGGGCCGGCCGCCCCGGATCTCGCCCCACAGGCCCAGGGGCAGCCCGGCCTCGTCGTGCAGCCATTCATGGGGAATGTCGTGGTCGCGCAGCCAGGCCGAGATGGCCTCCAGGACCGGCTGGGGGGAGTCGACCCCGGCCCGGCTGGGGCGGGAGACCAGTTCACCCAGCAGATTGATCATGGCATCCATGTGACCCGCATTCGCCGGCATCCGGTTCCCCTGTTCATCGCCTTGGTGATTGGGACAGGCGGATTATGGTCGATAAATGGCCGGTCCACTATGGCCGCGAGACCGGCCTGGCGTGACATATTGCGGTCATGGTTCGGTGGCAGCATCGGTCCTCCAAAATCCATGAAGGACGCCCTCATGAAGCTGAAAACATCGGCCATCGCCATCTACTGCGCCCTTGCCGGCCTCGCCAGCGCCGGCCCGGCCCAGGCCGGCCACGCCGGGGTCAAGTCGGTCGAATTCATCGGCATGGCCGCCCCCGCCAGCCCGGAAGAGAAGGCCGACGTCTACACCGAGGCACAGATGAAGATCACCTGGCGCAACGGCAGATCGAAGACCTACGCCCTGAAATATCACCCGTTGATGGCCACCACCGAGTCGATCAAGGGCCAGGTCGTCGGCGGTCTTTACGACGTCCACGACAGCCCGATCAACGATGACCTGGGCCAGATCGCCTCCGATGCCCCGGACGGCAACTCGCTGATGCTGGTGCCCGGCCTGCGCGCCGCCTATCCGGCCAAGAACCATGCCCTGGCCCTGGTCACCCAGTACGAATATCGCGGCCTGCCGCCGGCCGGCCTGAGCGGCGATTACTGGAGCAAGCTGCCGGCCGCCATGAGCCTGGCCAGGATCGACCAGGACAAGCGCAGCGGCGCGCTCGAAGTCACCGACTACGACAACATCAGCTTCGCCGACGCGCACGGCCTGTGGGTTCCCTGCGCCGCCTCACTGTCGCCCTGGAACAGCCATCTCGGTTCCGAGGAGTACGAGCCGGATGCCAAGACCCGCGCCGGCATCGCCGCCGCCCCCGGTTCCCAGGACGGCACCGACATCGACAGCTTCAGCCGCTATTACTTCGGCGATACCGCCACGGCCAACCCCTACCGCTACGGCCTGGTGCCGGAGGTGACCGTGAAGCGGGATGGCAGCGCCGCGGTCGAGAAGCACTACGCCCTGGGCCGTTTCGCCCGCGAACTGGCCGACGTGCAGCCCGACGGCAGGACGGTCTACATGGGCGACGACGGCGCCTACACCGGCCTGTTCATGTTTGTCGCGGACCGGGCCAAGGACCTGTCGGCCGGCACCCTGTATGCCGGCAAGTGGATCCAGACCAGTGCCGTCGGCAGCGACGGCGGCGCCGCCGACCTGGTCTGGGTCCGGCTGGGCCATGCCAGCGACGCCGAGATCGCGCGCCTAGTCGACGGCGGCATCCGGTTCGGCGACATCTTCGAGGTCAGCAACAGCGATCCCGGCGACGCCTCCTACACCCGGGTGCAGACCTACATGGGCACCGAGTGGCTCAAGCTCAGGCCGGGCATGGCCCAGGCCGCCGCCTTCCTGGAGACCCGCCGCTATGCCGCCCTGCTGGGCGCCAGCACCGAGTTCAACAAGATGGAAGGGGTCAGCCACAACGCCCGGGACCGGAAGGCCTACATCGTCATGTCTCGGGTCGAGAACGGCATGAGCGACACCAGCGGCGATATCCAGCTGAAGAGGAACAAGGGCGGCGCCGTCTACGAGTTGGCGCTGCAAGGCCGGGTGCGCGATACCGAAGGCAATCCGATCAGGTCCGCCTACGTGGCCGCCAGCATGACCAGCATCCCGGAACTGCTGGGCAGCTACGACGCCACCGCCACCGACGGCAACTACTGCCCCCAGGACAAGGTCTGCGACGGCGACAACCTGAAGTACTCGGAGGCGATGCGCACCCTGTTCATCGGCGAGGACACCGGTTATCGCAACAACAACTACGTCTGGGCCTTCAACGTCGACAGCCGCAAGCTGTCCCGCATCCTGTCGGTGCCCATGGGCGCGGAGGCGACCGGCCTGCAGGCGGTGGATGACTACAACGGTTTTGCCTACATCATGAGCAACTTCCAGCACCCGGGCGAGAACGGCAGCAAGGATACTGACTGGGCGGCCGTGAACCAGCTGCTCGACGCCCGCTGGGGCAACAAGCTGAAGACCACCATCGGCTACATCGGCACGGAAGACGGCGCCCTGCCGGCGATCAAGTAAGGCGGCGGCAACCTTCAGCCCCTTCGGCCGCGTCGGCCGAAGGGGCTTTTTTCATGCGGCCGGCAGGAAGCCGAGGTCGGTACGCAACGGCAGCGCCGGGTAGTGGAAATGCACCGGCCCGTCCGGTTCGGCGTGGATGAATTGGTACACGAAGGGGTCTTTCGAGGCGAGTATCTCGGCGGTTGGGCCTTCGGCGGCGATGCGGCCATCCGAGATGAAATAGACGTAGTCGACCACCTTGAGCGATTCGGAGACGTCGTAGGTGACCACCACCGAGGTGGTGCCGAGGGCGTCGTTCTGGCGCTTGATCAGGTTGGCGATGAC
Organism: Hydrogenophilaceae bacterium; assembly: GCA_041650095.1. Lineage (GTDB taxonomy): Bacteria > Pseudomonadota > Gammaproteobacteria > Burkholderiales > Thiobacillaceae > Parasulfuritortus. The sequence goes on from JBAZLW010000006.1 coordinate 7,654, forward strand.
GTTGAGCGAGATCGGGTCGAGGCCGGCGAAGGGCTCGTCATAGATGACCAGCTTGGGGTCGATGGCGACCGCGCGGGCCAGGGCGACGCGGCGTTCCATGCCGCCGGACAGCTCGCCCGGCATCAGGCTGTGGGCGCCGCGCAGGCCGACGGCGTGCAGCTTCATCAGCACCAGGTCGCGGATCATGGCCTCGTTCAGGTCGGTGTGCTCGCGCATCGGGAAGGCGATGTTCTCGTACACCGAGAGGTCGCTGAACAGGCCGCTGACCTGGAACATCATGCCCATCTTGCGGCGCAGCCGGAACAGGCCGTCGTGGTCGAGGGCATGCACATCCTCGCCGTCGACCAGGACCTGGCCGCGCTGGGGCCGGAGCTGGCCGTTGATCAGGCGCATCAGGGTGCTCTTGCCGCAGCCGCTGGTGCCCAGGATGGCCACCGCCTGGCCGCGCGGTATGGTCAGGTTGATGCCGTCGAGGATCTTGCGGTTCTCGTAGGAGAAATGCAGGTCGCGGATTTCAACGACGTTTTCGCCGGACACGTTCGACTCCCTTCAGGCTATGGTGGCGCCAGCTGAACGGCCGGCGATCAATCAACAGCTAAGGTATGCGGGACCGTCACCCCGGTCAAGCCGGGCCGGGCTAGGCCCGGAACACGCCGCCGCCGGCCGGGTCGATGATGGTCGATGGCCGTCGGCGCGTGCCGATGCGGCCGTCCAGGACCCATACCCGTGCCCCGAACGCCTTCCGGCAGGCCGCCGCCGTGCGCAGCATACGCCGGCCGGAACGGTTGGCGCTGGTGGAGACCAAGGCCATGCCGAGGGCATGGCACAGGTGGGCGGCCGCAGGATGAGCGGTGACCCGGACGGCAAGCTTGTCGTGGTGGCCGGTCAGCCACCTTGGGCAGTGCCGCGCGGCCGGCAGCAGCAGGGTAGTGGGGCCGGGCCAGTAATGCGGCCAGGCCGCTGGCGGCTCGGCCAGATAGGGTGCGAACTGTGCCGGCGCGCTGCCGATCAGGATCAGTCCCTTGGCCCTGGGGCGGCCTTTCAGGCGCAGTATGGCGGCCACCGCGCGGGCATTCATCGGGTCGCAGCCGAGGCCGTAGCAGGATTCGGTCGGGTAAGCGATGACGCCGCCCCGGGCCAGGAAGCGGCGCAAGGCACGTACATCTGTGACAAGGTGACGAGTGACAAAGTGACGGGTGGTCTTGTGCGGCTGCGCCGCGCTTTTCATCACTTTGTCACCTGTCATTTCGTCACTGCTTTTTCGTCACCGTCTTTTTATCGCCCGCCAGCCGATGTCGCGGCGCATCTGGCGGCCGGCGAACTCGATCCGGTCAGCCACCTCGTAGGCACGGCCCTGGGCGATCTTCACGGTGTCGCCCAGGGCCGTGACGCAGAGTACGCGGCCGCCGGTGACGACCACCTGGTCGTCCTTGAGCGCGGTGCCGGCATGGAAGACATGGCAATCTTCCTCGGCCTTCGCGCTCAGCCCGATGATGGCCGCACCCTTCTGCGGCGCGTCCGGATAGCCGCCGGCGGCGAGCACCACACCGAGGGCGACCCGGCGATCCCATTCCGCCTCGACCTGGTCGAGCGTGCCGTTGACCGCGGCCTCGATCAGGACACTGAAGTCGCTCTTCAGGCGCATCATGATCGGCTGGGTCTCGGGGTCGCCGAAGCGGCAGTTGAATTCCAGCACGCCGATCTTGCCGTCCGGCGCGATCATCACGCCGGCATAGAGGAAGCCGGTGTAGGGCATGTCCTCGGCCTTCATGCCGGCCACCACCGGGCGGATCACCTCGCGCAGGATGCGGGCGTGCATCTCCGGGGTGACCACCGGGGCGGGCGAATAGGCGCCCATGCCACCGGTGTTGGGGCCATGGTCGCCGTCGAGCAGGCGTTTGTGGTCCTGGCTGGTGGCCATGGGCAGGATGTGCTCACCGTCGACCATGACGATGAAGCTGGCCTCTTCGCCCTGCAGGCATTCCTCGATCACCACCCGGGCGCCGGCCGCGCCGAAGGCGCCGGATTGACCATCCGGGGCCAGCATCATGTCGATGGCGGCATGGGCCTCGTCGGTGCTCTGGGCGACCACCACGCCCTTGCCGGCGGCAAGGCCGTCGGCCTTGACCACGATGGGCGCACCTTCCTGGTCGATGTAGGCGTGAGCGGCGGCGGCCTCGGTGAAGGTCTGGTACTTCGCGGTCGGGATGTGGTGCCGGACCATGAACTGCTTGGCGAAGTCCTTGGACGACTCGAGCTGGGCGGCAGCCTGGACCGGGCCGAATATCTTCAGGTGGGCGGCGCGGAAGGCGTCGACCACGCCGGCCGCCAGAGGGGCCTCGGGGCCGACCACGGTGAAGGCGATATTTTCCTTTTTCGCGAATTCGACCAGGTCCGATATCGCCGTGATGTCGACGTTCTCCAGGCCCTCCTCGCGCGCCGTACCGCCGTTGCCGGGGGCGACGTAGACCTTCTGGATGCGCGGGCCCTGGGCCAGCTTCCAGGCCAGGGCATGCTCGCGGCCGCCGGAACCGATTACAAGTAGTTTCATGGCTTCAGTCGAGAGTGGTTAGTCGAGAGTCGAGAGTGCATGAACGGCGAATCGATATTTCTCTCGACTCTCCGCTCTCTACTCTCGGCTGCATATCAGTGCCTGAAATGACGCATGCCGGTGAACACCATGGCCATGCCGTGCTCGTCGGCGGCGGCGATCACCTCCTCGTCGCGCATCGAGCCGCCGGGCTGGATCACCGCCTTGATGCCGGCCTGGGCGGCGTTGTCGATGCCGTCGCGGAACGGGAAGAAGGCGTCCGAGGCCATCACCGAGCCGGGCACCGCAAGACCGGCATGCTCGGCCTTGATGGCGGCGATGCGGGCGGAGTTGACCCGGCTCATCTGGCCGGCGCCGACGCCGATGGTCATGTCGCCCCGGGCGTAGACGATGGCGTTCGACTTGACGTACTTGGCCACCCGCCAGGCGAACAGGAGGTCGCGCATCTCGGCCTCGGTCGGGGCGCGCTTGGTCACCACCTTGATCTCGTTGGACAGGGCCAGGTCGGCTTCCTGCACCAGGAGGCCGCCGTTGACCCGCTTGAAGTCCAGGCGCTTGCCCGGCTCGGCCGGCCACTGGCCGCATTCGAGCACGCGCACGTTCTTCTTGGCGGCGGCGATCTCGACCGCGGCGGCGCTGACCTTGGGGGCGATGATGACCTCGACGAACTGGCGCTCGACGATGGCCTTCATGGTCTCCCCGTCGAGTTCGCCGTTGAAGGCGATGATGCCGCCGAAGGCCGACTCGGGGTCGGTCTGGTAGGCGCGGTCGTAGGCCTCCAGGAGGTCCTTGCCGTAGGCGACGCCGCAGGGGTTGGCGTGCTTGACGATGACGCAGGCCGGGGCGGCATCGAACTGCTTCACGCATTCGAGGGCGGCGTCGGCGTCGCCGATGTTGTTGTAGCTGAGTTCCTTGCCCTGAAGCTGCTTCGCGGTGGCGATGGACGCCTCCTTGGCGCCGGCCTCGACGTAGAAGGCGGCGTTCTGGTGGGGGTTCTCGCCGTAGCGCATGCCCTGGGCCTTCTGGAACTGCAGGTTGATGGTGCGCGGGAACTCGGATTCTTCCACCAGCTTGCCGAAGTGGTTGGCGATGGCGCCGTCGTAGGCGGCGGTGTGCTCGAAGGCCTTGATGGCGAGGGAGAAGCGGGTCTTGTCGCTGACCGCGCCGCCGCTGGCCTGCATCTCGTCGATGACCTTCGCATAGTCGGCCGGGTCGGTGACGATGGTGACGAAGGCGTGGTTCTTGGCCGAGGAGCGGACCATGGCCGGGCCGCCGATGTCGATGTTCTCGATCGCGTCCTCCAGGGTGCAGCCGGGCTTGGACACCGTGGCGACGAACGGGTACAGGTTGACGCAGACCAGGTCGATGTTGCCGATCCCGTGCTGGCCCATGGCGGCGACGTGCTCGGGCAGGTCGCGCCGGCCCAGGATGCCGCCGTGGATCTTCGGGTGCAGGGTCTTGACCCGGCCGTCCAGCATCTCCGGGAAGCCGGTGTAGTCGGCCACCTCGATGACCGGGATGCCGGCCTCGCGCAGGGCCTTGGCGGTGCCGCCGGTGGACAGCATCTCGACACTTAGCTCATGCAACGCACGGGCGAAGTCGATGAGGCCGGTCTTGTCGGAAACGGAGAGTAGGGCGCGTTTGATCATGGGCTTGGTTTCTGGATGGATTTGAAAACGGTGGACGCGGCTTCGACCGCGCCTTACTTGATTCCGTGCTGCTGCATCTTCTTGCGCAGGGTGTTGCGGTTGATCCCGAGCATATCGGCGGCGCGGCTCTGGTTGTTGCCGGCCTTGCCCATGACGATCTCGATGACCGGTCTCTCGACGCAGTTCATCACCATCTCGTGGACGTTCGCGGCGGTCTCGCCGTCGAGGTCCTTGAAATACTGGGTCAATACCTTGCGCACGCAAAGGCTGAGTTCGTTTTCGTCTACCGCCGACATTGTTCTATCCCCTAGTTGTCGATCGCGCCCAGGCTCAGGCGGCCTGACGGTCCCATAGTTCGTCTTGCAGATATACCAGCCGGCGGCTCTTTTCGGCCGCTCGGTGAAAGAATTCATTGGCTGCCTGCAGCTGTTCGCGGGTGCTTTCCAGCCGGTTCATGGCATGGCGGAAGCTGGCCGAATCGGCCAGGCCGCGGGTGTACCAGGCGATGTGCTTGCGTGCCATGCGCACCCCGGTGACCTCGCCGTAGAAGCGGTACAGGTCGTCCAGGTGCTCCAGCATGACCTGGTGGATCTCGGTCACCTCGGGCGCTGGCAGATGCTCGCCGGTGGCCAGGTAGTGGGCGATCTCGCGGAACAGCCAGGGCCGACCCATGGCGGCGCGGCCGATCATGATGGCGTCGGCGCCGGTGTGCTCGAGGACGTATTTCGCCTTCTCGGGCGAGGTGATGTCGCCGTTGGCGATGATCGGGATGCGCGCCTCCGCCTTCACCGCCTGGATGGTGTCGTATTCGGCCTCGCCGGTGTAGGCGCAGGCGCGGGTGCGGCCGTGCAGGGCCAGGGCCTGGATGCCGGATTCCTGGGCGATCTTCAGGATGGTCAGGGCGTTGCGCGTCGACTTGTCCCAGCCGGTGCGGGTCTTCAGGGTCACCGGCACCTCGGGCACCGCCTCGACCACCGCCGCCAGGATGCGGCCGACCAGCGTCTCGTCCTTGAGCAGGGCGGAGCCGGCCATGACGTTGCAGATCTTCTTGGCCGGGCAGCCCATGTTGATGTCGATGATCTGGGCGCCGTTGTCGACGTTGTGGCGGGCCGCCTGGGCCAGCATGGCCGGGTCGGCGCCGGCGATCTGGACGCTGATCGGCGCCACCTCGCCCTCGTGGTTGGCCCGCCGTTTGGTCTTTTCGGAACCGTACAGGAGCGAGTTCGAGGTCACCATCTCCGACACTGCCATGCCGGCGCCGAGGCGCTTGCACAGCTGGCGGAACGGCCGATCGGTGACGCCCGCCATGGGGGCGACGATCAAGTTGTTCCGTAGGGTGTGGGGGCCGATGCGCATTCTGTGGTCGTGGCTTCGCGAGGGGAGTGGATTCTACTCTGATGACCCGGCCGGCAAAAGCTTGACATGCTGAAAAATTGTGCACCGAATGGGTGCGCCTATTTCGGGGCGGTCTGCGCGTCCTTCCTGACCAGGCTGATCAGGATTTGTCCCGGTTTCGGCGTCGGCTTGTCGTCCGCGGTGAACACCCGCAACCGCCCCGCCTCGGTGATCAGGAACAGCGGCATCGCCTCGCCGACATGGCGGGCCATGAAGGACTCATAGTTGAATTCATTGCTCAGCGGGGTCTTCTTGATCTGCCAGCGATCCGGCAAGCGCCTGCGCAGCAGCGACATTGAGGCCTGTTCGCTGAACAGGATGCGGCCGCGTTGCGGGCCGTGCGCCTCTTCGCCGGAGCGGGACTCCTCCGGAGCGACGCGGTAGACCTGGTCGCGTCCGAACAGGCGCGCGAAATGCAGTCCGGCCAGGGCATTGGCATCCTCGTTGGTACTGGTGCCGAAGAACTTGCCAATACCGCCCAAGGCCACCTGTTCCAGCACCGGTTCGGAAAAGACGCTGGTATAGATGGCCGGGATGCCCTCCATGTGGGCCGCGAGAATGTGGTGCCGGTTGTCGTCGACGATCATTACCGGAAAGCCCTCGTCGCGGAGGAAGCGGGCGATCTTGCGCACCCAGGTCTCGCCGCCCAGGAACAGGATGCCGTCCGGGTGCGCCTTGGCCAGACCTAGCTGCCTGGCCAGCGGCAGGGCGGTGAGGCTGCTGATGGCAACGGTGCCGATGATCACGAAGAAGGTGATCGCCACCAGGCCTTCCGCCTGGGGATGACCTGTCTCCGCCAGGCGCAGGGCGAAGATCGACGACACTGCGGCGGCGACGATGCCACGCGGTGCCATCGCGGCCAGGAACAGCCTTTCGCGCGATTCCAGTCTGGTGCCCAGGGTGGCGACGAACACCGCGGCCGGGCGGGCGACCACCAGCAGGAAGGCGAGGAGCTCCAGGCTGTCCAGGCCCAGCGCGCCGAGGTCGGCCGGGCGCAGGCTGGCGGCGAGCAGGATGAAGATCACCGCGATCAGCATCACGCGCAGGTTTTCCTTGAACTCGATGATGTGGTGGACCGCGACATATCTCTGGTTGGCCAGGGCGAAGCCCATCACGGTCACCGCCATCAGGCCAGACTCGTGCTGCATCTGGTTGGCCAATGTGAAAGTGGTCACCACCAGCATCAGGGCGACCGGGCTTTGCAGGTAATCCGGCACCCGGTCCCGCTTCAGTAGCCATACCAGGACGGCCGCGCCGGCCAGTCCCAGCAGGGCGCCCAGGCCCAGGGTCATGGAAACGATGGCGGCCAGGTTGCCCAGCGAGGTGTCGGGCGTGGTGATGATCTGGAATACCACAACCGCCAGCATGGCGCCGATGGGGTCGATGACGATACCCTCCCATTTCAGGATCGGCCCGACCGCGCCGGCAGGGCGGATCTGTTGCAGCAGGGGGCCGATCACGGTCGGCCCGGTCACCACCAGGATGGCGCCCAGCAATACCGCCGGGCCCCAGTCCAGGCCGAGTATCCAGTGCCCGGCCTGGGCGGTGAGCAGCCAGCTTACCGCCGCGCCCAGGATGACCAGGCGTAACGCGACGCCGCCGACGGCGCGGAATTCCTTCACGGTGAGGCTGAGGCCGCCTTCGAACAGGATCAGTGCCACCGCCAGCGACACGGTCGGGTAGAGCAGCGGCCCCATCATCGCGTGCGGGTCGATGAAGCCGGTCACCGGCCCGGCCACAATGCCGAACACCAGCAGGATGAGGATGGAGGGCAGGCGCAGGCGCCAGCCCAGCCACTGGGCCGAGATGCCAAGAACCAGGATGGTGGTGAGCGCGACAAGCATGGAATCCATGTCCGCTATTGTGGCACGCAGGTCCGAGGTACTTTGTGCGGGCGGCGCGGAGGCATGAAAAAAACGTTTGCAATTGTGCGCGATACGGTTCAGAGTCCGCCCGTGCGATCATCAAGTAGTGCTGTTGTTGTCTGGTTCAGTGCCGCATCTGCGGAGTTTCTGCCTTCATCACCCTGCCGTCTTGACAGTCGACCATCGGGCGCCCGCGCCTATATTTTTATTTTTATTCTAGGATTTTCAAGATTATGGCAACTGGTACCGTGAAGTGGTTCAATGATTCCAAAGGCTTCGGCTTCATCTCCCCTGAAGGCGGTGGCGAAGACCTTTTCGCCCATTTCTCCGCGATTCAAGGCCAGGGCTTCAAGACCCTGAAGGAAGGCCAGCGGGTTACTTTTGACGTGACGTCCGGCCCCAAGGGCCAGCAAGCGTCGAACATCCGGCCGGCTGACTAACCCTCATTGCCGAAAGAGGTTTCGAGCCGGCAACGGTTCGTTTCCTTTCCGGAAAAGCCCGGCCATGCCGGGCTTTTTCTTTCCGACTTTAAGGAGATCCGGCCTTGGCCAAGGAAGAACTACTTGAATTCAACGGCGTAGTCGACGAAGTGCTGCCCGACTCGCGCTACCGCGTTACCCTCGAAAATGGTCACACCCTGGTGGCTTACACCTCCGGGAAGATGCGCAAACACCATATCCGCATTCTCGCCGGTGACAAGGTTTCCCTGGAGATGTCTCCCTACGACCTGAGCAAGGGACGCATCACCTTCCGTCATCTCGATGTCCGTCCCTCCTCCGCTCCCGCAGCGCCGAGACGCCGACGGTTCTGACCGCGGCACGGGTGCGTCGGCATTGGAGACGTAACCTTCATCGGGCATGATGGCCGCTGTTGAATCCGGATGACGACGGCCTTGTCCAAACTGCGTGACCTTCTATCGACCCGGCTGCTGCCCCTCGTTCTGGGCGGCGCCAGCGTCTTCGGCTTCGCGCCGTTCTATCTGTTCCCGCTGCCTGTCCTGGCCCTGGCGGGACTCTTCGCCCTGACTCGAAATGCGACGCCGCGCGAGGCCTTGCTGCGCGGCTGGCTGTTCGGCCTGGGCTGGTTCCTGGCTGGCGTGTCCTGGGTCTATGTCAGCATGCACGACGTCGGCGGTCTGGCCTTGCCGGTGGCCGGCGCGCTGACCCTGCTGTTCGCCGCCTTCCTGGCCCTGTTTCCCGCTCTGGCGACCTGGCTGGCAGTACGCTGGCGGGTGTCCGCGCGTGCCCGGGTACTGATCGTGCTGCCCATTCTCTGGGCGCTCGTGGAATGGCTGCGCGGCTGGCTGCTGACTGGCTTTCCCTGGCAGGCGCTGGGTTACTCCCAGGCGCCCTACAGCCCGCTGGCCGCGTACGCGCCCATCCTGGGCGTCTATGGCGTGTCCTGGCTGGCGGCGCTGAGCGCCGGGGCCCTGGCCTTGTGGCGGCCCTGGCCGCTGGTGCTGGCGGTGGCCGTCTGGCTGGCCGGCTTCGGCCTGGCCCGGGTCGACTGGACCCAGCCTGTCGGCCAGACGGTCACGGTCAGTCTGCTGCAGGGCAACATCGCCCAGGAGATGAAGTTTCGCCCGGAGAAGCTGGCCGACACGCTGATCACCTACCGCGATATGGTCCTGGCCAGCGACTCGCGCCTGATCATCCTGCCGGAGACGGCGTGGCCGCTGTTCCTCGACAGCATCCCGGCCGACTACCTCGACCCGCTGCGCGAGCATGCCCGCCGGCTCGGCGGCCATCTGCTGGCTGGGGTGCCGGAGCGCGAGGGCGAGGGGCGCTACTACAACAGCGTGGCGGTCCTCGATGGCGGCCCGGTGCAGACCTACCGCAAGTCGCACCTGGTGCCGTTTGGCGAGTTCGTGCCGTTCGGCTTCCGCTGGTTTGTCGACGCCATGGCCATCCCGCTGTCCGACTTCAGCCGCGGCCGACCCGACCAGGCGCCGCTGTCCGCCGCCGGCCAGCGCATCGCTGCCAACGTTTGCTACGAGGACGCCTTTGGCGAGGAACTGATCCATGCCCTGCCGGCCGCGACCCTGATGGTCAACGTCAGCAACGACGCCTGGTTCGGCGACTCCTTCGCGCCCTGGCAGCACCTGCAGATCGCCCAGATGCGCGCCCTGGAGACTGGTCGCTGGTGGCTCAAGGACAACAACACCGGCATCACCGCGGTGCTCGACGAGAAGGGCCGGGTGGTGGCCAGCCTGAAGCCGTTCAGCGCGGGCGTACTCGACAGCGAGGCCCAGGGCATGACCGGCGCCACACCCTATAGCCGCTGGGGTAATTGGGCCTTCCTGATCCTGACCGCGCTGGCCTTGCTCGGCTCGACCCTCCTTTCGCGGCACCGCTAGCTTTCCTTCGCTGGCAGGCAGGCGGTGGCAGGGCGGGGGTGCGGTAAAATCGCCGCATTCAATCCAGCCCTGCCGAGATCATGACCGCCCCCCTCCTCAATCCTCCCTTGCGCCTGACCCACCTTTCCCATGGCGGCGGTTGTGGCTGCAAGATCGCCCCTGCGGTGCTGGAACAGATCCTCGCCGACACGCCATTCTCGAAAGGCCTGCTCGGCCAGTTCCCCGACCTGCTGGTCGGTATCGAATCCTCCGACGACGCCGCGGTGTGGCGCCTGAACGACGAGCAGGCCATCGTCGCCACCACCGACTTCTTCATGCCCATCGTCGACGACCCCTACGAGTTCGGCCGTATCGCCGCCACCAACGCCATCTCCGACGTCTACGCCATGGGCGGCCGGCCGCTGTTTGCCCTGGCCCTGGTCGGCATGCCGATCGACAAGCTGCCGCACGACACCATCCGCAAGATACTGGCCGGCGGCGACGCCGCCGCGCGGGCGGCCGGCATCCCCATCGCCGGCGGCCATTCGATCGACTCCCAGGAGCCGATCTACGGCCTGGTCGCCATCGGCGTGGTCGACCCGCGCAAGGTGAAGAAGAACAACCAGGCTCAGGCCGGCGATGTGCTGATCCTGGGCAAGGGCCTGGGCGTCGGCATCTACTCGGCGGCGCTGAAGAAGGATGCCCTGCCGGAAGACGGTTACCGGGCCATGATCGATTCCACCACCCAGCTCAACACGCCCGGCACCGAGCTGTGCGAGCTGGACGGCGTCCACGCCATGACCGACGTCACCGGCTTCGGCCTGCTCGGCCATGGCCTGGAAATCGCCCGCGGGTCGAACCTGCGTGCCCGGGTCGAGTTCGCCCGACTGCCCGTCCTGGCGGGCGCCGCGGAACTGGCGCAGGCCGGCTTCATCACCGGCGCCAGCGGACGCAACTGGGCCAGCTATGGCGGGGGCGTGACACTGTTCGACGGTTGCGCCGACTGGCAACAGGCCATCCTGACCGATCCCCAGACCAGCGGCGGCCTCCTGGTCGCCTGCGCACCGGAGGCGGTGGAGACGGTGATGGGGGTGTTCCGCCGCCACGGCTTCAGCCAGGCCGCGGTGATCGGCAATCTCGCCGCCGGGGCGGCCGGGGTGACCGTGGCGGCCTGACCCGCGCCTGGCCGGTCAGGCCGGTTCCAGGACCGGAATGGCCGGCAGGACGCAGTTCTTGCCATTCTCCTTGGCCTTGTATAGCTGCCGGTCGGCACGGGCGATCAGGGCATCGAGGGTGGCCTCGCCGTCGTATACGGCCAGGCCCATGCTGGCCGTCAGCCTGCCGTGGGGCTGCGGCTGCTCGGAGAGCGCGCAGCGCATCTTCTCGGCCAGGCTCCAGCCGCCGCTGGCCGAGCATTGCGGCAGCAGCAGGATGAATTCCTCGCCGCCCCAGCGCGCGACCAGGTCGTAGGCGCGCGAATTCGAACGGATGATCTCGGCCGCGCTGCGCAGGCTGGCATCGCCCGTCTCATGGCCATGGTTGTCGTTGATCTGCTTGAAGTCGTCCAGGTCGATCAGGACGATGCAGAAGGGCTGCTGCAACCGTTTCGCCTGCGCCAGCAGCGGTACGGCCTTGCCGAGGAAACCCCGCCGGTTGTCCAGCCCGGTCAGGGAGTCCCGTTCCGACAGCGAGGTGAGCAGTTCCTCGTGGCGCGCCCGGATGGCCTCCTGGTAATAGGCCAGCGCGGCGGCCGTGGCATAGGCGAGCAGCAGCTGCAGGAAGTGCGCGTAGGGCACCCTGGGCGGCCTGTCCAGCAAGGGGTAGGCCCAATAGATCGAGGCGATGGCGATGAATGCCAGGGTGACCAGGAACAGGCCGCCGCGCCGACCAGCCAGGTAAAACAGCATGAACGGGTACAGCATACGCACACCAAGTGGGCAGGTCATCAAGGGCGGTGCCCAATTAATAGAATTGACTTATGTATGGATAGAATTACCATATGCGAACTTTTGTTCGATATGAAAATGGCGATGTCCGGAACCCGGCGCCATGGATGAAGGCTATGACTGAAGCATTACTGGAGCGGCATCGTGCCGAGCCCCCCGTCGCCGAGGGCATTGATCTATCGGCGGAATCCCTGTTCATACTGGGCCAGACGCATGCCGGACAGCCGTTCCGGCCAAGCGACTGGGTCGACCGCATGGCCGGCCTGTTCGCCTCCTTCGGCAAGGACAAGAAGCTGCGCTATTCGCCCTGGGTCCAGCCGGCGATCCTGGACGGCACCCGCGTGCTCCGGCTGGAGGCCGGGCTCAGGCAGCGCGACCCGTCGGCGTTCGCCTTCGTCATGGCCTTCGCCGATAGCCACGGACTGGCGGTCAGGCCGGCGGTGTCCGGGCAGTCCTGACCGGCCGCTGAGGCGGCCGGCCTAGAGCCAGCCTTCGATCTTCTTGCGGTCCGGCACGCCACCGGCATGCACCACCTGGCCGTCGATCACCACGCCCGGCGTCGACATGACGCCGTAGCCGAGTATGGCCGCCATGTCGGTGACCTTTTCCAGCTCGATGGCCACGCCCTTGGCGGCGGCGGCCTCCTGGATCAGCTTGGCCGTGGTTTCGCAGTTGCGGCAGCCGCTGCCGAGTACCTTGATGTTCTTCATGGTGTTCACTCCGGTTTGACGGCCTCGATGTTGGCCGAGGCGATGTAATTCTCGACGCCGCGCCCCGGTGCCCACTGCTGGATATAGTCCCGGCTGGTGTCCTTGGGAGCGATGCGGATGGCCTGGAAGCCGGCGGCGGCCATCAGCCCCGTGAGTTCGGCCACACTGACGGCGCCGGCGACGCAGCCGGTATAGAGGGCGACCTCGGCCTTCATCTCGGCCGGCAGTTCGGCGGTGAGGACGATGTCGGAGATGGCCAGGCGGCCGCCCGGCTTCAGCACCCGGTAGGCGTCGCGGAAGACCTGGACCTTGTCGGGCGCGAGGTTGATCACGCAGTTGGAGATGATGACGTCGACGGTGGCGTCGGCCACCGGCAGGTGCTCGATCTCGCCCAGGCGGAATTCCGCGTTCGCATAACCGCCCTTGACCGCGTTGGCGCGCGCCTTGGACAGCATGTCCGGGGTCATGTCGACGCCGATCACCCGGCCGCTCGGTCCGACCGCGCGGGCAGCCAGGAAGGCGTCGAAGCCGGCGCCGCTGCCCAGGTCGAGCACGGTCTCGCCCGGCTTCAGGGCGGCGATGGCCTGCGGGTTGCCGCAGCCGAGACCGAGGTTGGCTCCGTCCGGCACGGCACTGGTTTCCTCGGCGCTGTAGCCGATGCCCTGGGACAGGATGTCGGCGCCGCCCGTCTCGGCCGGCGTGCAACAGCTCGGGCCGCAGCCGCAGCCGTTGTTGCGTGCGATGGCGCCGTAGGCGTCGCGGACCTGCTGGCGGATCTGGTCGTGCTCGGTGGCGGACATGGTGTTCTCCTCAGCAGCAGGACTGGCCCGACTTGGTCGGCGTGCAGCAGGCGCCGCCGGTCTCGACCACGGCGATGTTGGCGAACGGGTCGGCCTTCAGTTTCGGTTTCGCCGGCTGCATGGCCTCGGCGTAGGCCTCGTCGAACCGGGCGTCCATCTTTTCGTGGGCCTCGTCGCGGATGTGGCGGGCGATCTCGATCACGGTGTCGATCTGTTCCTTGGCCACGCCGTAGCCCTTCAGGCGGTCGACCTGGCAGAGGCCCTGGTTGGGGTGGTTGGCGGCGATGTTGGCGGCCAGGGAGACCAAGGCCACGATGGATGGGTGCAGGTCGCTCATAGGTAACTCCTCAAGGCGTTGAAGGTGACGCCGACCAGCACGAAGGCTGTGGCGAGATAGGCGGCGAAGATGCCCAGCAGGGGCCATTTGACCACCTTGCGCAGGATCAGCATCTCGGGCAGGGAGAGGGCGATCACGGCCATCATGAAGGCCAGCACGGTGCCGACCGGGACGCCCTTGCCGAGCAGGGCCTCGGCCACCGGGATGATGCCGACCGCGTCGGAATACATGGGCACCCCGGCCAGCACGGCGACCACCACCGACAGCACCGAGCCGTCGCCGGCGATGCGGGCGACGAAGTCGGCCGGTACGTAGCCGTGGATGACGGCGCCGACGCCGACGCCGATCAGGACGAACTTCCAGATCCGCCCGACGATCTGGCGCACCTCGTTCCAGGCGTAGTCGTGGCGGGCGCGCAGGGAGGTGTCGGCCTCGACGGCCTGGACCTCGCCCATGTGGATATTCCAGACATAGTCCTCGACCCAGCGCTCCAGCTTGAAGGCCTGCAGGATGTAGCCGCCGGCGAAGGCGATGCTAAGGCCGGTGAGGACGTAGATCAGGGTCATCTGCCAGCCGATCACCCCGGCCAGGACCACCACCGCGACCTGGTTGACCATGGGGCTGGCGATCAGGAAGGACAGGGTCACACCGAGCGGGATGCCGGCCTCGACGAAGCCGATGAACAGCGGGATCGACGAGCAGGAACAGAACGGCGTCACCGCGCCCAGGCCGACCGCCATCAGGCGGGCGCCGGGGCCGGAGCGCCCCTTCATCATGGCGCGCACCCGTTCCGGGGTGAGCAGGGCGCGCAGCCAGCCCATCAGGTAGATCACCGTGGTGAGCAGGGTGAGTATCTTGGCCACGTCCATGACGAAGAAGTGCAGGGCGGCGCCCAGCGGCGTTGCGGGCGACAGGCCGGCGAGGTCGAAGACGATGAGGCTGGCGAGGGCGTCGAACATCAGGGCGCCTCGAACTCGGTGAAGGCCCGGTTCATGTTGGCGCGGTGCAGGTCCTGGTAGTTCTGCAGGTGACGGAACTGCGGCAGGTCGGCGTATTTCGCCAGGGTGTCGGACAGCGGTTCCATATCCATGGCGGCCTTGCCGACGACGTCGGCGAGGAAGTCCTCGTAGTCGCCGGAATCGCGCTTCGCCTTGGCCAGGTCGCAGACCGAGCCGTGGCCGGGCACGACGTGCTTCGGGTTGAGCGCCGCCAGGGTATGGAAGGCCTTCTGGCCGTTCTTCACGCTCGACCAGGGCAGCACGCCGAGGATGCGGTCGACATAGACTAGGTCGCCGGTGAAGACGACATTGCGCTTGGGTAGCCAGACCCAGGCATCGCCGGGGAAGTGGGTATCGGTGTAGCGCAGGACCAGGGTCTCGCCGCCCAGTTCGAGCGTGGCCTCGTCGCCGGCCAGGGTGCGCTGCGCCGGCATCGGCACGGTGCCTTGCAGGCGGTCGCCGAGAAAACCGCGCAGCATGCCCATGTGTTGCTCGGCAAACTGCTCCTGGGTCGCGGCGGTACGGGCGAGGGCGATGGTCTTGGCGCCCGTTTCCGTGAAGTGCGCGTTGCCCAGCCAGCGATGGTCCTGGCTGCCGGTGTTGACCACCCAGCGCACCGGCTGCGGGGTCACCTGGGCGACGGCCCTGGCCAGTTTTTCGGCACCCAGGCGGCTGGCGCCGGAGTCGATCAGGATCACGCCCTGGCCGGTGACCACGAAGCCGTAGTTGGCGTTGAGGCCGTCGTTGTCGGCGCTGCGCTGGCCGAGCGGGCCGACGATGGCATAGACGTTGTCGACCACCTTTTCCGCCTTGGGCTGGTAGTCGGCGCGGGCGAGACCGGTCAGGGCGAACAGGGTGGCGAGGGCGAGGAAGGGAAGACGCATGGCGTTCCTTAGCGGGGGCTCAGGCCGGCTTCATACCAGCCCTTGCTGCGGTTGACCAGCTTGACCACCAGCAGCATCACCGGCACCTCGATCAGGACGCCGACCACGGTGGCCAGGGCGGCGCCGGACTCGAAGCCGAACAGCGAGATGGCGGCGGCCACGGCCAGCTCGAAGAAGTTGGAGGCGCCGATCAGGGCCGACGGGCAGGCCACGCTGTGCTTCTCGCCCACCTTGCGGTTGA
>JBAZLW010000007.1:0-22818 GCA_041650095.1 Hydrogenophilaceae bacterium
GGAAATTCGCTCGGTGGAGTACCTGTCGCTCGACTAGAGCTTGTGGCCGATGTGCAGGGCCACCACGCCGGCCGTCAGGTTGTGGTAGTCGACCCGCTTGAAGCCGACCTCTTCCATCATCGCCTTGAGGGTTTCCTGATCCGGGTGCATGCGGATCGATTCGGCCAGGTATTTGTAGCTTTCCGAGTCCTTGGCCACGGCCTCGCCCAGGCGCGGCAGCACCTGGAAGGAATAGAGGTCATAGAGCGGCCCCAGTGGCTTCCAGACCTTGGAGAACTCCAGCACCATGAGGCGGCCGCCCGGCTTGAGCACGCGCCGCATCTCGGCCAGCGCGGCGTCCTTGTGGGTCATGTTGCGCAGCCCGAAGGCTACGGTCACCAGATCGAAATAGTCATCCGGAAAGGGCAGCTTCTCGGCGTCGCATTGGGCGACCGGCAACATCATGCCCTCGTCGAGCAGGCGGTCGCGGCCGACCCCAAGCATGGAGCCGTTGATGTCGGTCAGCCAGACCTGGCCGGTCGGTCCGGCGTCCTTGGCCAGCAGCCGCGAAACGTCGCCGGTGCCACCGGCGATATCCAGACAGCGCATGCCAGGCCGCACGTTGGCCTTGAGTTGCAGGAAGCGCTTCCAGAGCCGGTGCATGCCGGCCGACATGAGGTCGTTCATCACGTCGTAGCGGTCGGCCACGGAATGGAACACCTCCGCCACCTTGGCGGCCTTTTCGGCCTCGGCGACGGTCTGGTAACCGAAATGGGTCTGCTTGTCGGAAGACATCGATCAGTGGGGCCGGAAGCCCTCGGGGGCGCCGACGCCGTCGCCGAAGAAGTACTTTTCGCACTGCTCCATCAGGTACTTGCGGTGCTGGGCATCGGCCAGGTTGAGCCGGTTTTCGTTGATGATCATGGTCTGCAGGCGGACCCAGCCCTGCCAGGCCTCTTTCGAGACGCCCTCGAACAGGCGCTTGCCGAGATCGCCGGGATAGGGCGGGAAATCCATGCCTTCGGCTTCGCGACCGAGTTTGAGGCATTGCACCATGCGTGCCATAGGGGTACTCCTTTGCATATCAGGGATGGCTGATGTTAGCCCATGGGACGGTCGGCGTCATCCACCGGTCAGCTGCTTCTGGACCCGGCGCGCGAATACGGTCATTTCCTTGGCGGCCTGGATATCGCCCCTGGCCTCGGCCACGGCGATGCCCTGGCGGTAGGCCGTTAGGGCGCCATCGAGATCGCCGGTTTCGCTCAGGGCCTTGCCGAGCAGTTTCCAGGAGGCGGAATGGTTCGGGTCAAGGCGTACCGCCTCGCGCAGGTGGACGATGGCATTGCATGGGTTGTCCGCCTTCAGGTATTCGTTGCCGAGCGAATAGCGCAGCAGGGCGCTGTCGCGGCCCTGGGCCAGCATCCGCTCGAAGTTTTCCAGTGTGCTCATTTCTGCCAGAACGCCGGGGTGAGGACGACCAGCAGGGTAAACAATTCCAAGCGGCCGAGCAGCATCGAGAAAGAGCACACCCAGGTCTGGAAGTCGCTCAGTATCGCGTAGGTCGAGGCCGGGCCGACTTGGCCGAGCCCGGGGCCGGTGTTGTTGAGGGTGGCGACGATCGCCGAGAAAGCGGTAAAGACATCGAGGCCGGTAGCGATCAGGACCAGGCTCAGCACCACAGTGGCGGCCACGTAAATGAACATGAAGGCCAGCACGGCGTAGATGATCTTGTTGGGCACCACGGTGCCGCCCAGCTTGGTCGGCGTCTCGGCGTTGGGATGCAGCAGCTTGATCAGTTCCCGATAGACCTGCTTGTAGAGCAGGATGGCGCGCATCATCTTGATGCCGCCGCCGGTCGAGCCGGCACTGGTCGAGAAGGTCGCCAGGAACAGCATCCACATCCCGGCGAACAGGGGCCAGCTGTTGTAATCGTCGGTGGCGAAGCCCAGGGTGGTGGCCACCGAGATGGTGTTGAAGGCGGCATAGCGCAGGGCCGAGGGGAAATCGAGGTAGAAATCCTTGGCCCACAGGAACAGCGCCAGCCCGAGGCAGGACAGCAATACCACCGACAGGAACCAGCGGATTTCCGAGTCGTAGTGGTATGGCCTCAGGGAAAAATGCCGCAGGGCCATGAAATGGGTGGCGAAATTGATCCCGGCCAGGAGGGCGAAGCCGGCCGCGATGGCCTCCAGGGTGACCGAATCGAAATAGCCCAGGCTGGCGTCATGGGAGGAAAAGCCGCCCAGGCCCATCACCGAGAAGGCATGGGTCAGGGCATCCAGCCAACCCATGCCAGCGGCCCAGAAGGCCAGCGTGCAGGCCGAGGTCAGCAGCATGTAGGCCAGCCAGAGGCCTTTCGCGGTCTCGGTCATGCGCGGCGTCAGCTTGGTGTCCTTCATCGGCGTTGGGGTCTCCGCCTTGAACATCTGGCGGCCGCCCACGCCCAGCATCGGCAGCACCGCCACCACCAGCACGATGACGCCCATGCCGCCGATGAAGTGCATCTGGGTTCGCCACAGGTTGATCGATGGCGGCAGGGCATCGAGGCCGCCCAGCACGGTGGCGCCGGTGGCGGTCAGGCCCGACATGGCCTCGAAATAGGCGTCGGTGAAGGAGAGTTCCGGCAGGTAGAACAGCAGCGGTTGGGCGCCGAACACCGGCAGCAGCAGCCAGATCATCACCACCAGCAGGAAGCCGTCGCGCGACTTGAGTTCCCGCCGGTGCCTGCGGCCGACCAGCCACAACAGCAGGCCGACGCCGAAGGTGAGCAGAAAGACCTTGTCGAAGGCCAGTTGGGCATCGTCGCCGATGGCCAGCGAGATGAGCAGCGGCAACAGCATGAACAGGCCGAACACGGCGATGACCAGGCCGAGCACATTCAGGATGGGCAGGATGCGGCGTTGCACGGTAGCTGCAGGCGGCTCAGAAGAAGCCGAAACTGACCTGAAGCAGCTTCTCGACCTTGGGCACCATGCGCTTGTTGGGCACGAAGATGATCAGGTGGTCCTCCGGTTCGATCAGGGTGTCATGGTGGGCGATGATGACCTTCTTCTCGCCACGCGCGATGGCCCCGATGGAGACGCCCTCGGGCAGGTCGATCTGCTCGATCCGGCGGCCGATCAGCTTGGAGGTCTTGGCATCGCCGTGCACCACCACCTCCATCGCCTCTGCGGCGCCGCGGCGCAGGCTGTGCACCACCGCCATGTCGCCGTGACGGATATGGGTAAGCAAAGGCCCGATGGTGGCGTGCGCCGGCGACAGGGCGACGTCGATCTCGCCGCCCTGAAGCAGGTCGACGTAGCTGCTCCGGTTGATCAGGGCGACCACCTTGCCGGCGCCCATACGCTTGGCCAGCAGGGCGGACATGATGTTGTCTTCGTCGTCGTTGGTGAGGGCGCAGAACACGTCCATGTCCTCGATGTTTTCCTGCTGCAGCAATTCCTCGTCGGTGGCGTCGCCGACCAGCACCAGGGTGCGTTTGAGCTGTTCGGCCAGTTGCTGGGCATGTTTCTTGTTATGGTCGATCAGCTTGACCTCGTAGTTCTCTTCGAGGATGCCGGCCAGGCGGCTGCCAATGTTGCCGCCGCCGGCGATCATCACCCGGCGTACCGAACGATCGGTTTGCCGCATCTCCTTCATCACGGCCCGGATGTGGGCGGTGGCGGCGATGAAGAACACCTCGTCGCCATCCTGGATAATGGTATCGCCTTCCGGCACTACGGCCCGGTCGCGCCGGAAGATGGCGGCGACCCGCGCGTCCAGGGCATGCAGATGCTCGTCCTTGGGTTCGCGCAAGTGCAGGCGCAGGTGGTCGCGCATTTCCTTCAGTTCGTGACCGACCAGGTAGCCGCCTTGCGCGCGCACCGCCACCAGGCGGATGCGACCTTCCGCGAAGTCGACCACCTGGAGCGCTTCCGGGTAATCGATCAGACGCCGGATGTAGTCGGTGACCTCCTTTTCCGGACTGATCACGTAATCGACCGCCATGTTTTCGCCGGAAAACAGGACCGAGTGCTGCATGTAATCCTGGGCGCGGATGCGGGCAATCTTGGTCGGGACATTGAACAGTGTGGCGGCCAGCTTGCAGGCCACCATGTTGGTCTCGTCGTTCTGGGTTACCGCGACCAGCATATCGGCATCCTCGGCGCCTGCCTGGCGCAATACCGAGGGGTGCGAGGCCTGGCCGCAGATCGTGCGCAGGTCGTAACGCTCCTGCAACGCCATCAACTTGGCGGCATCGATATCCACCATGGTGATGTCGTTGGCCTCGGAGACGAGGCTGGCGGCCAGGTTGGAGCCGACTTGGCCGGCGCCCAGGATGATGATTTTCACGATGCAGTCTTAGGGGCTGTCGCCACGGGAGCCGGATTTTACGCCCAACTGCTTGAGCTTCCGATACAGATGGGTGCGCTCCAGGCCGGACCGTTCGGCGGCCTTGGACATGCTGCCGCACTCACGCAGCACGGCCTCCAGGTAGGCCTTCTCAAAGGCATCGCGGGCCTCCTTGAGCGGCAGTTCGAACAGCTCGGCCAGGGCACCGCCATCCATCTTGGCGCCGCCGCCGAGCAAGGCCTCGACATCGCGCAACTCGATGACGCTGTCCAGTACGGTCGAGGCCAGGTTGTGCACCAGAGTATGCAGCTCATCCAGATTGCCCGGCCAGTCATGCCGCGTGAGCCGTTCCAGTGCGACTTCGGAAAAGCGCCGCTCGCCGAGGCCGTTCTTGACTAGGCTTTCGCGCAACCAGACCCCGGCCAGATGGGCGATATCCTCGCGATGCTCGCGCAACGCCGGCACCCGCACGGCCACCTGGGCCAGGACGTTATAGAGGTCGCGCGAGTAGGCGCCCGCGGCGGCCTTGCTGGCCAGATTCTCGGTGCTGGCGCAGATCAGGTTGACGCCGTAATCCCGATGCCGGCCGATGACCAGTTGCAGGCCCTTTTGCTGTAGCGGGGTGAGCTGCCCCACTTCGCGGAAAAACAGCACGCCGCCCTTGGCCTGGGCCAGCCAATCCAGGGGATTTTCGACCAGTGGGGCGAGGTCGTCCGGCTCGACCCACGGCGTTTCCGGGTCATGCAGGAAACGGGCGCAAATTTCCACGCCTGCGCCGGGTTCGCCGGTCAGCAACAGGGTGGTACCGGCGCTGGCCGCCTGGCGCAGGCGTTGTGCCAGCAGCCGGATCGGCTCGCTGCTGCCCAGGGCATCCAGGCTGGTCGGCGCACTGACTCGGCCGGGCCGGCTGTTCAGCGCCCGCTCGATTGTTTGCAGCAGCTTCTTGTACGGTACCGGCTTTTCGAGGAAATCGAAGGCGCCGAGTCGGGTGGCCTCGACGGCAGTGTGTATGGTGCCGTGTCCGGACATCATCACCACCGGCATGGTGAGCTGGCCGGTGGTCACCCATTCCTTGAGCAGCGACAGGCCATCGACATCGGGCATCCAGATATCCAGCAGGACCAGATCGGGCGTCTTTTCCAGCCGAGCCGCACGGGCCTGCTCACCGTTTTCGGCCAGGCGCACTTCGTGACCCTCGTCTTCGAGGATCTCGCGCAGCAGGTCGCGGATGCCAGGCTCGTCATCCACAACGAGTATTTCACTCATGCTCCATCTCCATTATCGGCAGCGTAACGCACACCGCGGCACCATGCGGGTCCAGGTTGCGCACTTCGATACCGCCATGATGCTCTTCTATGATCTTTTTTACGATGGCCAGGCCGAGCCCGGTCCCCTTGGGTTTGGTGGTGGCGTAAGGTTCGAACAGGCGGTTGCCGAGCGACTCCGGGAAACCGGGGCCATTATCCTCGACGCACAGCGTCACCCCATCCGGAGAACGGTGACTGCGTACCCAGATCTCCGAGCCGCTATTATCCATCAGGGCCTCCTCGGCGTTCTTGATCAGGTTTACCAGCACCTGGCGCAGCAGCGAGGGATCGCCGGCAGCGGTCGGCAGGTCGGCTGCCAGATCGGTCCGGATCGGGGTGTGATGCTCGTAGAGCGCCAGCACATCGGCGATGAAGGCGTTGACGTCCATGGCCTGCAAGATGGGGGTCGGGGTACGGGCATATTGAGCGAAGGCGTCGACCAGCGACTTCATCGCCGCGACCTGGCCGACGATGGTGTCGGTGGCCCGGATCAGGAAGCCCTTGCCGGACTCGTTCAGCTGGTCGGCCAGCTTCAGTTGCAGGCGTTCGGCGGACAGTTGGATTGGCGTCAACGGGTTCTTGATCTCGTGCGCCAGGCGCCGGGCCACCTCGCCCCAGGCGGCATCGCGCTGGGCCTGGATCAACTGGGTGACGTCGTCGAGCGCCAGGGCGTAAGCCGCGGCTTCGCCGGCGCTCAGCGGGGTTCCCCGCGCCAGCA
Organism: Hydrogenophilaceae bacterium; assembly: GCA_041650095.1. GTDB lineage: Bacteria > Pseudomonadota > Gammaproteobacteria > Burkholderiales > Thiobacillaceae > Parasulfuritortus. The sequence goes on from JBAZLW010000007.1 coordinate 6,337, forward strand.
GGATGCGGGAACCGGATGGGGTGGCCAGTTCGACCTGTTCCCGCCAGGGCTGGTGGCCGGCCTCGCGGAAATGTTCGGCCATGGTGGCCGCAAACTGATGCAAGCCTTCTCCCGGCAACCCCCAGTCTTCCAGCGCCTGGCCTATGGAACCCTCGCGGTCGCAGCTGAGGATGCTGGCCGCGGCCGGATTGACCAACTTCACCCGCAGTTCGCCATCCAGGGTCACCACGCCGGTGCTGACGCTGCCCAGCACACTTTCCAGGTAGGCCTTCGACTCCTGCAGTTTGTCCTGGTTTTCCTGGGCTACGGCACGGGCCTCGGAAAGCTGCATGGTCATGCGGTTGAACGAATGGGTAAGCATGCCCAGTTCGTCCCCGGAATTGACCGGGCTGACCTGCGAGAAGTCGCCCCGCGCCACGGCGCGCGTCCCCCTGGCCAGCACCCGTAGCGGGGCCGCCAGCCGCTCGGACAGGAGAAAGGCGAGCGACAGGGCGGAAAACAGCGACAGGGCCAACGACAGGGTCAGCGAGACCGCGTACAGCCGTTTCAGACCGAGCCGGGACACCGCCAGCTCCTGGTAATTGCGGTGTGCCTCCTCGACACTCTGGGCATCCTCGCTCAGTTTGGCCGACACCGGCTGGGACACCTGGAGTATGCGCATGTTCTCGGTCAGGCTGACCAGGTTGACCGGCACCGCCGCGCGCACGATCAAGGTGTGCCCGTCGCCATCCTGTTCGGTGCGCGACCAGGGCTGTTGCAGCTTGGCCTGCCAGATGGCCGAGCGCTCGGGGGCACGGGGCATCAAGGTCGCTTTATCGGAGGAGGCGAAGCCGATGAGCGAGCCGCTCTCCTCGAACAGGCTGACCTCCTGGACGCCGTAGGCCTCGCGCAGGTCGTTCAGCCGGCCTTGCTGCCGTATCGCCGGCAATTCCGACAACTGCAAGGCGATGCCTTCGGCCTTCTTGATCAACTCGTTCTCGAACTGGCCGAGTGCGGATTGCCCGAGCGACAGGCCACTCTCGAGGGCGCGTTCCATGCGGACATCGAACCAGGATTCGATCGATTTGACCAGGAATTGCACCGACAGGATGTACACCACCAGCCCGGGCAGCAGCGCCATCAGGCCGAAGATCCAGAACATGCGGGCGGTCAGGCGGGCACCGAAGACGCCGGCCCGTACCCGTTTCCAGAGCGAATAAGCTTGGTAGCCGAACAGGCTGGCCAGGGCCAGGGTGGCGACCACGGCGACCGCCAGCAGGATCTGGAAATGCTCGGCGAAGAAGCCGGTGTTGTCGGCCGAGAAGGACAGCAGGGCGACCAGCGAGGCGCCGAGAAGCAGACTACCTAGGGTGAGGTAAAGCATCCCGGGTAAGGGTTCCGGCTACGGCTTGAACGACCATTCCCGCCAGCCGGAGTCCATATCCCAGCGGCTGGAGGCGAAGGCATTCAATTGCAGCGGTTTGGCCAGCTGGCTGGTATCCAGGTACATCCGCACCCTGGCCTGGTAAAGGTTGTTCTTGCTGAGCTGCCGGCCTTCCAACACTTGCCAGTCGGCGAAGTCGCCCAGGGCATTCAGGGCCTCAGGCTTGGTCTCGAAACTGGCGTGGCTGTTGCCGCGCTGGAGAATGTATTGTCTCAGCAAGGCATTGTAGGACAGGCGCAGGGTGCGCTTGAGCACCGCTACATCGTCGGCGAACCAGTAGCTGCGCGGCCGGTCCGCCTCGAAAAGCTGCACGAAGGTCAGAGTGATGCCTTTGCGCAATGCCTCTTCCAGCGTAGGTGCGAGCTGGATGACATAACCGCCCGACAATACGTAATGCTCGCCTTTCTGGATCAGTTCGACCTGCTTCAACGACAACAAATCCTGCGCCCACGCCCCCCCCACGCAGACGGCCAGGGCCGTTGCGGAGGACAGTTTGAGGAATTCACGTCTTGACAATGCGGGCATAGAAAAAGCCGTCGTGATCGCTATCCGGTCGTAGTTGCCCGTTCACACCCTCGGGCAGGCTGATCGTTTCCAGTCCGGCATCCGCATGCCTGGCCAGGAAGGCTTCGACTTGCCGGCCATTTTCTTCGGGGAACAGGCTGCAGGTCGCATAAAGCAATTTACCACCTTGCCGGAGCAGGGGCCAAACGGCATCCAGCAGGCGCGCCTGCTGGATAGCCAGTTCGTTCACGTCTTCGCAACGTTTCAGCCATTTGCCGTCGGGATGCCGGCGGGCAACCCCGGAGGCGGTGCAGGGGGCGTCGAGCAGGATGCGTTCAAACGGCCGGCCATCCCACCAGGACGCCGGCGATTCGGCGTCGGCGGCCGCCATGGCGGCATTCAGGCCGAGCCGGCGCAGGTTGTCGTCGACCCGTTTCAGACGTGCGGCATCCCGGTCCAGGGCGAGCAGATCGAGGTCGTGCGACTCCAGCAGATGGGCCGTTTTGCCGCCGGGCGCCGCGCAGGCATCCAGTACATGCATGCCGTTGCTGCATTGCAACAACGGCCCGGCAAGCTGGGCGCCGGCATCCTGCACCGAGGCCAGGCCTTCGGCGAAGCCGGGCAGATCGGTCACCCGAACCGGCTCGGCCAGCGTCAGCGCCCATTCGCCGGTCGGGCGCCAGGCCATGCCGGCTTCATCCAGCATGGCCTGATACCGTGCCAGGGTGGTGCGGCGCCGATTGATGCGCAGGGTCATGGGCGGCCGTTCGTTCATGGCGGTCAGCTGGGCCTGCCAGGTATCGGGACAGTGGCTGCGTAGTTTTTCGATCCACCACTCCGGGAAATTCCAGCGCGCTTCCATATCCTCGTCTGCGGCGGCCGCCAGCGCTTCCCGCTGACGGGGGAAGTTGCGCAGGACGCCGTTGGCGAAACCGCGCGCGCGCGAATAGCGGCGACCGACCAGATCGACGGCCTCGTTGACCGCCGCATAGGCCGGGGTGTCGCGATCGGCCAGTTCGTACAGGGCCACCAGCAGCGGGCCGGCCAGTTCGGCCGGGCTGACCGGCCGACCGGTCAGGCGACGCAGGTAGAAACGCAGGCGGCCGAGGTTGCGCAGTACGCCATAGGTCAGGTCCTGGGCGGTGGCCAGCCGCCTCGGCTCACCCCGAGGCCGGGCCGCCTCCAGCGCGGCGGTCAGGCTGCGACCATCGAGCAGGACCTCGTTGACCAGGTCCGCCGCCAGTTCCCGCGCCGAGGCCGTCACTTAGAGGCCGCGCCGGGCGAGTTCGAGCAGGCGGCGGACGCGCTCCTCGGTGGCGGGATGGGTGCGGAACAACCCTTGCAGGTCGCCACCCGAGAGCGGATTGATGATCATCATCTGGGCCGTTTCGGGATGCATCTCGGCGGCATTCATGGGGGTGCCCCTGGCATAGGCCTCGATCTTGCGCAAGGCGCTGGCGAGCGCCTCGGGGTCGCCGGAGATCTCCGCACCGCCGCGGTCGGCGCCGAACTCGCGCGCGCGGGAGATGGCCATCTGGATCAGCATGGCGGCGAGCGGCGCCAGGATCATGATGATCAACTGGACGATGAAATTGGGCCGATCGCGGTCGCCGCCACCGAAGAACATGCCGAACTGGGCCAGTGCGGAGATGGCGCCGGCGACGGTAGCGGACAGAGTCGAGATCAGGATGTCGCGGTTCTTCACGTGTGCCAGTTCGTGCGCCATGACGCCGCGTAGCTCGCGCGCCGAGAGCATGCGCAGGATGCCGCTGGTGGCCGCCACGGCGGCGTGCTCCGGATTGCGCCCGGTGGCGAAGGCATTCGGCTGGGCTTCGTCGATGATGTAGACACGCGGCATCGGCAGGCCGGCGCGCTGGGCCAGTTCATGCACCATGGCAAAGTACTCGCCGCCGGTCGCGGCATCGACCTCGCGTGCGTTGTACATGCGCAGCACCATCTTGTCGGAGTTCCAGTACGCCCACAGGTTCATGGCGCCACCGAGCAGTAACGCGATGAGCATGCCCTGGGCGCCGCCCAGCAGCATGCCCACGGCGCCGAACAGGGCGACGATGGCGGCCATCAGCAAGCTTGTTTTAAGCCAGTTGTTCAACATGTCTTCGTTCCAAAATTACGTAGGTACCGGCCTAGGATGGCGTTTCGCGGTGAAAATTCAATCCAGCCGTTGTCCGGTCGCCAGGACGTGCCCGGTCAGGAAGGCGGCCACAGGAAGGCGTTTGCCGCCGGCCTTCTGGAGTTCGATCAGGTCGAGGGCGCCATCGCCGCAGGCGACCCGGATCGCCTGCGGCGAGACCGCCAGGATCTCGCCCGGCCGCCCCGCCCCGGCGGCCGGGTGGGCCTGCCAGATCTTGACTGGCTCGCCGTCGAGCAGGGTGTGGGCGCCCGGAAAGGGGTTGAAGGCACGGATGCGCCGGTCCAGCGTCGACGCAGGCAGGGTCCAGTCGAGGCGCGCCTCGTCCTTGCCGATCTTGGCGGCATAACAGGCCAGGGCCTCATCCTGAGGTGTGGCGACGGCAGAATCCAGGCCGGGCAGCAGCTGCACGATGGCCTCGGCGCCGAGCGCGGCCAGTTTGTCGTGCAGGCTGCCGGCGCTGTCGTCCGGGGCAATCGCCAGCGGATGCCGACTGAGCATGGCGCCGGTGTCGAGGCCCTTGTCCATCTGCATCAGGGTGATGCCGGTCTCGCCGTCGCCCGCCTCGATGGCGCGCTGGATCGGTGCCGCGCCGCGCCAGCGCGGCAGCAGCGAGGCGTGGATGTTGACGCAGCCGAGCGCCGGTATGTTGAGCGCCGCCTGGGGCAGGATGAGGCCGTAGGCGGCCACCACCATGACATCGGGGGCGGCCTCGACGATGGCCTGGCGCGCCGCCTCGGTCTTCAGGCTGTCCGGCTGGGCGATGGCAAGGCCGTGCGCCAGGGCCACTTCCTTGACCGGGCTCATGCGCAGCTTCATGCCGCGTCCGGCCGGGCGGTCGGGCTGGGTCAGAACCAGGGGGATGTCGTGGCCGGCCGCGATCAGCGCGGCCAGGGCCCGGGCCGCGAATTCCGGGGTGCCGGCAAAGACCAGTCTCACATGGTTTCCCGTTGCTGCTTGACCAGCTTGGCACGGATCCGGGTCTGTTTCAGCCGGGACAGGTATTCCACGAAAACCTTGCCGTCGAGGTGGTCGATCTCGTGCTGGACGCAAATGGCCAGCAGGCCCTCGGCCTCGAATTCGTGCCAGGCACCGTCGAGGCCTTGGGTGCTGACCCGGATGTGTTCGGCCCGGGTCACATTTTCATAGATGCCCGGCACCGACAGACAGCCTTCTTCGTGGACGATTTCGCCATCCTTTTCCAGGATGACCGGGTTGATCAGGGTCAGCAGGCTGTTCTTAGCTTCGCTGACATCGATCACGATCAACCGGATATGCCGGTCCACCTGAGTCGCGGCCAGGCCGACGCCGGGCGCGGCATACATGGTTTCCGCCATGTCGGCGGCCAGTCGGCGGATATCATCGTCCACCGTTTCGATCGGCTTGGCGACCGTATGCAGCCGCTTATCCGGATATTGGAGGATTTTCAGCAAGGCCATTTAGGTGCAAAGTTTCACAAATTGGTTTAAGTTAAGATAGCTCTAATTATATCCGGGTTCGTACGGGCCCTTTCACTCAGAGGTAGTGACCATGCGCACACTGGCTTTGATCGTTTCGCTGGGCATCGCGTTTTCCCTGGCGCTGCCTGCCACCGCCACGGCCGAGACGGTCCAACTACGCGAAGACGCGCCCACTCGGCATGTCGTGGTAAAGGGCGACACCCTGTGGGATATCTCCGCGAAATTCCTCAAGTCGCCTTGGCTGTGGCCCGAGCTCTGGCGGACCAACGACGACCACATCAAGAACCCGCATCTGATCTACCCCGGCGACGTGATCTATCTGGTCATGACGCCGGACGGTCCGCGCCTGTCCAGGATGGGGACGATCAAGCTGTCGCCGGGCATCCATGCCGAACCGATCACCGATGCCATTCCGCCGATACCCTATTCGGCGGTGAAGGCCTTCCTGGAGCGGCCGATGGTGGCCGATGCCGAGGTTCTGGCCAAGGCGCCCAGACTGATCGGCAGCGAGGACGGCCGGGGTTTGTCCAGCCAGGGCGACCGGGTCTATGCCGACACGGTCACCGCCGACACGCCGAGATGGAACATCGTCCGCCTGGGCAAGCCGCTCAAGGACCCAGCCACCAGCGAGGTGCTCGCCCATGAGGTCGCCTACGTGGGCGACGCCAGGCCCCTCATCAAGGCCAGCCCGGCCACCCTGGAAATCACCTCCGTGGCCAGCGAAGTACAGGCAGGCGACCGGCTGATTCCCGCGATGTCGGCCGGCAATATCGATTTCGAGCCGCATGCCCCGGCCAAGCCCATCGACGGCCAGATACTCTCTGCCTTTGGCCGTGACCAGGTGACGGGCCGGTACGAAACGGTCATCATCAGCAAGGGCAGTGTCGACGGCATCGAACGCGGGCACGTGTTGGCGGTCTTTCGTGCCGGCAAGTCCGTAGGACGGGCCGAGGGTGATAGCCGGATCAAATCGTTCAGTCCGAAGAGCGGTTATCTGGATGGTGCGAAGGAACGCGGCAACAATAATCCCTATGTGCCCTTCAACAACGCCGAGCAAGCGGAACCGGGCCCGACCGGGGCCACCCAGCTGCCCAATGTCCGCACCGGCCTGGTCATGGTCTACCGGGTCTTCAACCGGGTGTCCTACGCCCTGGTGATGGAGTCCTACAGCCCGCTCTTCCTGCTCGATCACGTCGGCAATCCTTGAGTCCAGAACGGCCGGACGTCCTGCCCTGGCTAGCCCTGGCGGCGATTCCGGGGCTGGGGCCGGAATCGGCGCGCCGGTTGCTAGAGGCCTACCCGAGCATCGGGTCCGTCTTCGCCACCCCGGCTAGCCAGCTCATCCCCCTGGTCGGCGCCAAACTGGCCGCTGCGCTCAGCCAACCCATCAATCCCGCCGTCCATCAGGCCACGCTGGACTGGCTGTCCGCGCCGGACGCCCACCTGATCACCTGGCTCGACCCGGCCTATCCGGAACCCCTGCGTAGCTTGCCCGATCCGCCGATGTGGCTCTACCTCAAGGGTAACCCCGCGGTACTGAATCGGCCCCTGTTCGCCATTGTCGGGAGCCGCAATGCCACGCCGCAGGGCAAGCGGGATGCCGAGGCCTTTGCCCGGAGCCTGGCCGAGGCCGGCCTGACCATCGTCAGCGGCCTAGCTGATGGCATCGATACGGCTGCCCATAAAGGCGGGCTGGCCGGCAACGGCTGCGGCGTTGCCGTGGTGGGCACCGGGCTGGACCGGGTCTACCCGGCCAGGAACCGCGAACTGGCACACCGGCTGGCGGCCGGCGGGGCCATGGTGTCGGAGTTCCCCTTGGGCACCCCACCCAAGCCGGGCCACTTCCCGCGTCGCAACCGCATCATCAGCGGCTTGAGCATGGGCGTGCTGGTGGTCGAAGCGGCGCCGCAATCCGGTTCCCTCATCACTGCCCGCCTGGCCGCCGAACAAGGCCGCGAGGTGTTTGCCATCCCGGGCTCGATCCACTCGTCCCTGGCCAAGGGTTGCCACCAGCTGATCAAGCAGGGGGCCAAGCTGGTCGAATCCGCCGCCGACATAGTGGAAGAACTGAACCTGCCCTGGGCCATGGCGATGGCGGCGAAAACTGGCGAACCGGCCCCCGACCCCTTGCTCGACCTGATGGGTACGGGTCCGATTGGCCTGGACGAACTGGCCAACCGGAGCGGCTTGACGGTGGATAGCCTTTCGGCCATGCTTTTCGCGCACGAAATGGAAGGCCGCGTGGCAGTGTTGCCGGGCGGCCTGTATCAACGCCTCTTTTAAAATATGTTCGACATCCTTCTATATCTCTACGACAACTACCTGGTCACCGACATCCACCCGGATGCCGAGGTCCTGTCGCGCAAGCTCGCTGCCGTCGGCTTCGAGACTGAGGATATCGACCGCGCCTTGGACTGGCTCGCCGCCCTGGAGGACCTCATCCCGGCCGAGCAGGGCGAGTCCACCACCGGTACCCGCTGCTACACGGCGGAGGAAATGCAGCGACTGGACCCGGAGGGCCTCGGCTTCCTGATCCACCTGGAAAACGCCGGGCTGTTGCCGGGGCGGGCCCGCGAGTGGGTCATCGAGCAGGCGCTTGCGCTGGAAGACCCCGAGGTTCCTGCCGACAAGATCAAGTGGATCACGCTTCTGGCCATCTCCCGTCTGAACGGCCCGGGCGACGCGCTCTGGCTGGAAGACCTGGTCCGCGCCGAAGAAGACGGCTGGCAGCCGACCCTGCACTGAGCGCGCGCCGAAAACCCACCCCACCATGAAACTACTAATCGTAGAGTCGCCGTCCAAGGCGAAAACGCTGAAAAAATATTTGGGCAGCGAGTTCGAGGTCCTGGCCAGCTATGGCCACATCCGTGACCTGACGCCGAAGACCGGATCGGTGGATACGGAAAACGGCTTCGCGATGAAATACGAGTTGATCGAGCGCAACGTGCGCCACGTCGAGGCGATCGCCAAGGCGGTGAAGAAGGCCGATGAAGTCCTGATCGCAACCGACCCGGACCGCGAAGGCGAGGCCATCGCCTGGCATCTGATGGAAATCCTCCGTTCGCGCAAGCTGCTCGACAAGAAGCCGACCCGCCGGGTGGTCTTCTACGAGATCACCGAACGGGCCGTGAAGGAGGCCGTGGCCAACCCGCGCGAGGTGGCGATGGAACTGGTCAACGCCCAGCAGGCGCGCCGGGCGCTCGACTACCTGGTCGGTTTCAACCTGTCGCCGCTGCTGTGGAAGAAGATCAGCCCCGGTCTGTCCGCCGGCCGGGTACAGAGTCCGGCCCTGCGCCTGATCGTCGAGCGCGAGGAGGAGATCGAGAAGTTCCAGGCGCGCGAGTACTGGACCCTGCATCTCGACTCCCACAAGGGCCGGCAGAAGTTCGCCGCCCGCCTGACCCAGTTCGCCGGCGAGAAGATCCAGCAGTTCTCGGTCGAGAACCAGGCGCGCAGCGACGAGATCATCGCCGCCCTGAGCCAGGCTTCGGAAGGCACCGTGGCCAAGGTCGAGAAGAAGCGCCGCCAGCGCATGCCGGCTGCGCCCTTCACCACCTCCACCCTGCAACAGGAGGCGGTGCGCAAGCTCGGTTTTTCGGCCGAACGCGCCATGCGCGTGGCCCAACAGCTCTACGAGGGCATCGACACCGGCAAGGGCGCGGTCGGCCTGATCACCTACATGCGTACCGATTCGGTCAACCTGTCCCAGGATGCCATCGCCGACTTCCGCCAGTACATCGGGCAGACCTTCTCGGCCGACTACCTGCCGGCCAAGCCGGTGGTCTATACCAGCAAGGCCAAGAACGCCCAGGAGGCCCACGAGGCCATCCGGCCGACCGCGATCGCGCGCAGCCCGGACAGCGTGCGCGATCACCTGTCGCAGGAGCAGTTCAAACTCTACGAGATGGTCTGGAAGCGCGCCCTGGCCAGCCAGATGGCGCCGGCGCAACTCGACACCGTGGCGGTCGACATCGCGGTCGGCGGTCCGAAGAACCTGTTCCGCGCCACCGGCCAGACCATCGCCTTCGACGGCTTCCTGGCCGTCTACCGGGAAGACGAGGACGAGCCCACCGGCGACGAGGACGAGGCCAAGCTGCCTATGCTGGCCGAAGGCGAGACCGTGCCGGTCGACAAGCTCTACGGCGAGCAGCACTTCACCCAGCCGCCGCCGCGCTACTCCGAGGCCAGCCTGGTGAAGACCCTGGAAGAGCACGGTATCGGCCGGCCCTCGACCTACGCCAGCATCATCTCCACCATGCTCTATGAGCGCGACAACGTCGGCTCCTACGCAGTGCTGGACAAGAAGCGCTTCAAGCCGACCCCGATCGGCCGGCTCATCAATTGTTTCCTGACTCGCCATTTCCACGACTACGTCGACTACGACTTCACCGCCCACTTCGAAGACGAACTGGACGAGATATCCAACGGCGACCGGGAGTGGATCCCGGTCATGGCCGAGTTCTGGGGCCAATTCTCCGGCCAGCTCGAGGCCAAGGCCAAGGTCGAGCGCGGTTGTCCGGTCGACGAGGCGTGCCCGAAGTGCGGCAAACCCTTGCTGCTGCAATCGAGCAAACGCGGCCTGTTCATCGGTTGTTCCGGCTATCCCGAGTGCGACTACACCCGGCCCTACGGCGACCAGCCGGCGCCGGGAGAGGACATCATACTGGGCGACGACCCGGCCACCGGCCTGGCCGTCAAGCTGCTCAACGGCCGTTTCGGCTGGTACGTCCAGGTCGGCGACATGCCGGAAGACAAGAAGGCGCCGAAACCGCGCCGGGCCTCCTGGCCGAAGGACAAGCCGGTCGAGGGCGCCGACCTGGCCGCAGCCCTGGTGCTGCTCTCGCTGCCGCGCGAGGTGGGCCACAACCCGCAGACCGGCCTGCCCATCGTCGCCAACGTCGGCCGCTTCGGGCCTTACCTGTTGCATGACGGCAAGTTCAAGTCGATCCCGAAGAACCTCGACGTCTACACCATCGACCTGGCCCAGGCGCTCGAGGTGCTGGCCGCGCCGGCGGTCGGACGCGGCGGCGGCAGCCCGGGCCGGGAAGTGGGCAAGCATCCGGACGACGACAAGCCGATCATGGTCAAGGATGGCCGCTACGGTCCCTATGTCAGCCATGGCAAGCTCAACGCCACCCTGGCCAAGAACATGAAGCCGGAAGAGATTACCCTCGACCAGGCCTTGGCCCTGCTGGCCGCCAAGATCGAAAAGGGGCCGGCCAAGCCGGTGCGGCGCAAGAAGGCGGCCTGAGCTGGCGCGGTGCGCCTTCCGCTCCGCGGCGATTCCGGAGCGCGCTTCAAAAATTCACAGAAGTCTAGTAAATTGCTAGCCTAATTTGGGCGCCTGCCCAATGAACCAAAGGCCGTCAGCGGGGAGGCTGACAGGTTGATTACCACTTAAATTTCAATCGAGAGGAAGTACAAATGGCTGTTCTGGTTGGCAAGCAAGCCCCCGATTTCACCGCCGTCGCCGTCATGGGCGACAACGACATGAACGAAAACTTCAACCTGTCCGCCCATATCAAGGACAAGTATGCGGTGATCTTCTTCTACCCGCTCGACTTCACCTTCGTGTGTCCGTCCGAGCTGCTGGCCTTCGACCACCGCCTGGCCGAGTTCCAGAAGCGCAACGTCGAGGTGATCGGCGTCTCCATCGACTCCCACTTCACCCACCTGGCCTGGAAGAACACCGCCACCAACAACGGCGGCATCGGCAAGGTCGGCTACCCCCTGGTCGCCGACATCAAGCACGAGATATGCAAGGCCTATGACGTCGAAGCCGACGCCGGCGTCGCCTTCCGCGGCTCCTTCCTGATCGACAAGCACGGCATCGTCCGCCATCAGGTGGTCAACGACCTGCCTCTGGGCCGCAACGTCGACGAGATGATCCGCATGGTCGACGCCCTGCAATTTGTCGAGGCCCACGGCGAAGTCTGCCCGGCCGGCTGGAAGCAGGGCGACGAAGGCATGAAGGCCTCCACCGCCGGCGTCGCCGAGTACCTGGCCAAGCACGCCGAAGAGCTGTAATTGCCGTCATCGGCATGAAAAAGGGGGCCGCTGGCCCCCTTTTGTTTTGGTGAAAGACATGACAGAACCGGCCAACCTGCTCGCGATCGTCGAGTTTCTCGCCCACAACCGCCTGCGGGCCGTGTACGAGGCCATGGGCTATCGGGTCCAGACCGAGTTTGCAGTGCGCAAGGCGATTGCCTGGCTGCGCAAGAACCGGCCTGCCGTGGTCGCGGCGGACTTCTATTTCCAGCCCGATTTCCGGGACCGGCTGAGCAACCTGGAGTCGCTGCTGGCGACGGTGCAGGCCATGCCCGAGGTGAAGGTGCTGGTGTATTACGACCCGGCCCATCAGGCCGCGCTGGACAAGGTCAGGCAGCGTTTCCGCATCGACGCCGCCCTGCCGGTGCCGGTACAGGACGACGCCTTGCGCCAGATCCTGGCCGGATGGCAGTAGCTATTTCTTCAGCATGGCCGCCTTGCCCGGCTTGCCGAGCCAGGCATCGGCGTCGTCCAGGGGCGGCTTCTTCTCGACGATCACCGGCCAGGACTTGGCCAGTTCGGCATTGATCTCGATGAACCGGCGCTGGTCGGCCGGCAGGTCATCCTCGGCAAAGATGGCCTCGGCGGGACATTCGGCGACGCACAAGGTACAGTCGATGCACTCCTCCGGATCGATGACCAGGAAGTTGGGCCCTTCGTGGAAACAGTCGACCGGACAGACCTCGACACAATCGGTATATTTGCACTGGATGCAGTTCTCGGTAACAACGTAAGTCATGCGCTTTCCTCATTCGGGCTTTTTCGCTAGGATAACGACGTTTTCCGGTTTGGCCAATTCAGTGCCACCGCACCAATACACCACCATCTTCCGCACGAGGTTCCATCCATGAGCGAGCACATACATTACGTCACCGACGACACCTTCGAACAGGAAGTCCTGCAAAGCCCAACCCCGGTACTGGTGGACTACTGGGCAGACTGGTGCGGTCCCTGCAAGATGATCTCGCCGATTCTCGACGAAGTGGCCAAGGAGTACGCCGGCCGCATGAAGGTCTGCAAGCTGAACATCGACGAGAACCAGCAGACCCCGCCCAAGTACGGCATCCGCGGCATCCCCACCCTGATGATCTTCAAGAACGGCAACGTCGAGGCCACCAAGGTCGGTGCCCTGTCCAAGTCCCAGCTCACCGCATTTGTTGACAGCAACATCTAAACCTCGTTAGTCTTCTCTACGCCCGGCAGTCCTGCCGGGCGAACACCCCCTCCCCCGAGATGCACCCGCGGCCATAGCGCCGCCGCCACACCCATAAACCAAGCACCATGCACTTATCTGAACTCAAGCAATTACACGTCAGCCATCTCCTCGCCATGGCCGAGTCCGACGAAATCGAGAACGCCAACCGGATGCGCAAGCAGGAGCTGATCTTCGCCCTGTTGAAGAGCATGGCGAAGAAGGGCGAGACGATCAACGGCGACGGGGTGCTGGAAGTCCTCCCGGACGGCTTCGGTTTCCTGCGTTCGGCCGAGACCTCCTACCTGGCCAGCCCGGACGACATCTACATCTCGCCGTCGCAGATCCGCCGCTTCAATCTGCATACCGGCGACACCATCGAAGGCGAGATCCGCACCCCCAAGGATGGCGAGCGCTACTTCGCCATCACCAAGCTGGACAAGGTCAACGGCGAATCGCCGGAAGTGCTCAAGCACAAGATACTGTTCGAGAACCTGACCCCGCTGTTCCCCAACGAGCCGTTCCGGCTTGAGCGCGAGATCAAGGCGGAAGAGAACATGACCGGGCGCATCATCGACATCGTCGCGCCGATCGGCAAGGGTTCGCGCGGCCTGCTGGTGGCGCCGCCCAAGACCGGCAAGACGGTGATGATGCAGCACATCGCCCATTCCATCGTCGCCAACCACCCGGAAGCGGTGCTGATCGTCCTGTTGATCGACGAGCGTCCCGAGGAAGTCACCGAGATGACCCGCACCGTGCGCGGCGAGGTGGTCGCCTCGACCTTCGACGAGCCGGCCAGCCGCCACGTCCAGGTCGCCGAGATGGTGATCGAGAAGGCCAAGCGCCTGGTCGAGCACAAGAAGGACGTGGTCATCCTGCTCGACTCCATCACCCGCCTGGCGCGCGCCTACAACACCGTGCAGCCGGCCTCCGGCAAGGTGCTGACCGGCGGCGTCGACGCCAACGCCCTGCAGAAGCCCAAGCGCTTCTTCGGCGCCGCCCGCAACATCGAGGAAGGCGGCAGCCTGACCATCATCGCCACCGCCCTGATCGACACCGGCAGCCGCATGGACGACGTGATCTACGAGGAGTTCAAGGGCACCGGCAACATGGAGATCCACCTCGACCGCCGCATGGCCGAGAAGCGGGTCTACCCGGCCATCAACGTCAACCGTTCCGGCACCCGCAAGGAAGAACTGCTGATCGAGCCGGCGGTGCTGCAGAAGATATGGGTGCTGCGCAAGCTGCTCTACCCGATGGACGACATGGACGCGATGGAATTCCTCAGCGACAAGGTCCGCGCGACCAAGAACAACGCGGACTTTTTCGATAGCATGCGGCGCGGCTGATTGAGCGCCGACCGTCACAGCCAAGTTGACGGTCTGGAACTCAAAAGTCCTGGCGCCCCTTCCCACACCGGCCCGCTCCGCGGGCACCGAGTCAGGGGTGCCACTTTTCGACAGTATGCGGCGCGGCTGATAGCGCTGACGGCCGTCACGCTCTTGCTGAGGGTCTGGAACTCAATGGACTTGGCGCCCAGGCATGAAAAAAAAGCCCATCGGTCTGCAAAGACCGATGGGCTTTTTATATTCAGCCGACCGCGGCAGGCTACTTCGCTGCGCTGGCAAACTGGAACTTGCCTTCCGCTTCCTTGAAACTGCCGATCACCGGACCCGGATCGGCCGGCGCCTGGGCGAACTTCTGCACCCGGCATGACACGGTGCTGACGGCATAGTCGACGCCTGCGATGTCGAGTATGTAGATCGGCTCGGCGTATTCCTCCGGGGCACGGTGCAGCACCAGATCGGTCGTGAGCGGCACCCCCTTCACATTGAGGCCGCCCAGGCAGTCGGGCTGGCGCGCCACCGTGATGGCGAGGTCGACGTTGCTGCTCCAGAACCAGTCCTGCGAACGCATGACGACGATGGAGTGGTTGCGGTCGCCGTCAATCATGTAGGAGGCGGTGTCCTGGACACAACCGGCGAGCAAGGGCAAGGTGGCGGTCATCATCAGGGTGCGGGCGGACAGGGTCATGGTGCCTCCTCTCGGAATGACCGGATTCTATTCGATACCCTGGCTGGCCAGGTATTCCTCATAGCTGCCGCGGTAATCGACGATGCGGCCGTCCTGCTTGATCTCGATGATGCGGTTGGCCAGCGAGGAGACGAATTCGCGGTCGTGCGAGACGAACAATAGCGTGCCGCTGAATTCGTCGATGCCGGTGTTGAGCGACTCGATCGACTCCATGTCCAGGTGGTTGGTCGGCTCGTCCAGCAGCAGCACGTTCCTGCGCAGCAGCATCAGCTTGCCGAACAGCATGCGGCCCTGCTCGCCGCCGGAGATGACCTTGACCGACTTCTTCACCTCGTCGCCCTTGAACAGCAGGCGGCCAAGGGTGCCGCGGATCAGGGTCTCGGCGTCGTCGCCCTCGTAGCCGCCCTCGCGGACATAACCGCTGATCCAGTCGGTGAGGTTCTCGCCCTTGGCGAAGTCGGCCGCATGGTCCTGGGCGTAATAGCCCAGCCTGGCCTTCTCGGCCCATTTGATGGCGCCGCGCTGCGGCGTCAGTTCGCCGACCAGCAGCTTGAGCAGGGTGGTCTTGCCGACCCCGTTCTCGCCGATGATGGCGATCTTGTCGCCGGCGTCGACGGTATAGCTGAAGCCCTTGATGATGGGCTGGTCGGCCTCGTAGCCGAAGGTCAGGTTTTCGATCTCGCAGGCCAGACGATGCAGCTTTTCCTTGTCGTCGTAATCGAAGCGAATCCAGGGATACTGGCGCGAGGACGGCTTCACGTCCTCCGGCTTCAGCTTGTCGATCAGCTTCAGGCGGCTGGTGGCCTGCTTGGCCTTGGAGGCGTTGGCCGAGAAGCGGCGCACGAAGTTCTGCAGGTCGGCGATCTTTTCCTTGGCGCGGGAGTTGGCCGCCTGCTGGCGCTCGCGGGCCTGGGTGGCCGCCTCCATGTAGTCGTCGTAGTTGCCCGGGTAGACGCGCAGGGTCTGGAAATCGAGGTCGGCCATGTGGGTGCAGACCTGATTCAGGAAGTGGCGGTCGTGCGAGATGATGACCATGGTGGAGTTGCGCGCGTTGAGCACGTCCTCCAGCCAGCGGATGGTGTTGATGTCGAGGTTGTTGGTCGGCTCGTCGAGGAGCAGGATGTCCGGGTCGGCGAACAGGGCCTGGGCCAGCAGGACGCGCAGCTTCCAGCCCGGCGCCACCTCGCGCATCGGCCCCTGATGCTTGTCGACCGGGATGTCGACCCCGAGCAGCAGTTGACCGGCGCGCGCCTCGGCATCGTAGCCGCCCATCTCGCCGAACTTGGCCTCCAACTCGGCGGCGTGCATGTAGTCGTCCTCGGTCGCCTCCGGGTTCATGTAGATGGCGTCCTTCTCGGTCATGCAGGCCCATAGCGCCTCGTGGCCCATCAGCACGACGTCGAGCACGCGCATGTCCTCGAAGGCGAACTGGTCCTGGCGCAGGTAGGCCATGCGCTCGTGAGGGTCCTTGGAGACGTTGCCGGCCGAGGGTTCGAGCAGGCCGCACAGGATCTTCATGAAGGTGGACTTGCCGCAGCCGTTGGCGCCGATCAGGCCATAACGGTTGCCGTCGCCGAACTTGACGTTGACGTTTTCGAACAGGGGCTTGGCCCCGAACTGCATGGTGATATTGGAAGCGGTAAGCACGGCGAACCTCGATAAGACAAGCCGG
>JBAZLW010000008.1:0-22057 GCA_041650095.1 Hydrogenophilaceae bacterium
CTTGTCCGGGAAGCGGGCGCTCATGGCGATCAGCGGTGGCCCGCTGTTGCCGGGCTGCTCGGCATCGGCCATGGTCGGCATGGCATGACAGGCCAGGCAGTTGCCCTTGCTGCTGTTGTAGGCGAGTTCCTTGCCGGTCTCTTCCTTGGCAGGCTCGGCGGCGGCCGCAACGTTGACCAGCAACGCAGCCAGCAGAGCAAAACCGGTACTAACGGAAATGAAATTCCGCATGGTGTCTCCTTCCTCTTCCAAAAATTTATCGATACCCGTAAACGCTCGGGGAGCCCGTTATAGTAAAAGGCATGGGCGAAATATAACTAAAGTAATTTGCTCGGACAAACAGTACATTAGTACATACTGAGATAATTCAGCCGATGATCAACCCTGCAGTCGTCCGAATCAGCCCGCCGGATGGCAAAGCAAGATTGGCCTGCAGATCATCCGCGGCCATGAGTATTAACACCTCAAATGCAGCATCCCGGCTTTTTATCCCCTGCCAGCCCGTAGTGCAAGCTACTTTTTTGCTTCCCGCTGCTCGCGCTCCTTCAACTCCCGCAAGCGCGCATCCACCACCGATAGGGTGTAGAAATCCCCGTCCCCGGCCTGACGGGCAAGTTGCAGCTGCTCCATGGCCAATGCCGGCTGATCGAGCCGGATATGCGCCTCGGCCTGGGCCAGATGACCTTCCGCGCGCCGGCCGAGGGCGTGGTCGCTCTCCGCCAGGAGGCGGTACAGGTTCTGGTCATCGGCCCACCAGCGCAGGCGCTCAGTGACGAAACGCTTGGCCTCCTGGGCCTTGTCGGCGCTCAACAGGGCATGCGCATAGGCATAGGCGAGCGGCTTGTAGCTGGAATATTTGGCCACCCCGGCACGCAGTATCTCCAGCGCCTTGCCGGGCTGGCCGGTCTCCATGCGCAACCTGGCCGCCAAGGTCACCACCATGGGTGCATTCTGCAGTTCCGGCTCCAGCTTCTCGAAGGCCTTCACGGCCGCACCGCGTTCTCCCGCCCTCAGCGCGGCGACGACCAAGCCGTAGCGGCTCGCGGCATCGCTCTGATCGCTGCCGGCCAGGACCTTGAACCGCTTGTAGGCGTCGACGGCCTCCCCCTCCGAAGCCCGTATCTTGGCGCGGACCAACTGGTAATCCAGACTGTCGGCACGTTGGCGGTACTTCATCTCGGCCAACCTGTTCTGCAGGTCGGCGATCCGTTCATAGGTCAACGGGTGAGTACGCAGATAAGCCGGCGCCTGGCTCTCGTACAGACGCGCATTGGCCTGCAGGCGCTCGAAGAAGGTGGCCATGCCGGCCGGATCGTAGCCGGAGCCGACCAGGGTTTGCAGGCCGATCCGGTCGGCCTCGCGTTCATGTTCCCGGGTGAAATCCAGCTGGCTCTGGATCGACATGGCCTGGGCCGTGGTGATCGCGGCCTGGGCGACCTGCGGGTTATCCGACCGGGCCGCCAGGATCGCCACCGCCAGCGCGGCCAGCGAGGTCAACATCGAACCCTTTTGGGAATCGATCATGCGGGCGATGTGGTTCTGGCTGACGTGCGAGATCTCATGGGCGATCACGCCGGCCAGTTCCGATTCGTTGCGGGTCGCGGAGATCAGGCCGGTATGCACCCCGACATAGCCACCCGGCAGCGCAAAGGCGTTGATCGAGGCATCCCGGGCGATGAAGAATTCGAAGTGGCGGTAGGGCGCCGGACTGGCCGCGACCAACTTGTCGCCCATGCTGTTGACGTAATCGACCAGCTCCGGATCGTCGAGGTAATCCTTGTCGCCACGGATCTGGCGCATGATCTCCCCGCCTAGTTGCGCTTCCTGCGCCTCGGTGATGGTCGCGCGGGCAGACTCGCCGAGATCGGGGAGTTCGGAGGCGCTGGCCGGCAAGACCATCGACGCCGCCAGGATCATGGTGAAAAGTAAACGCATCCGGATATGATACCGCTGTCTCAAATGAGGTTCCCTTGCGATGAACGGATTTACCCACTTTAACGAACATGGCCAGGCCGTCATGGTCGGGGTCGCGGAAAAGGCCGAAACCCGCCGAATCGCCGTCGCGGCGGGACGCATCGTCATGCGCCCCGAGACCCTGGCCATGATCCAGTCCGGCGACGCCAAGAAGGGCGACGTACTCGGGGTCGCCCGCCTTGCCGGGATCATGGCCTCGAAGCGTACCGCCGACCTGATCCCGCTCTGCCATCCGATTGCCCTGACCAGGGTGAATGTGGACTTTGAGATCGACGCGGGCGCCTGCGCCATAGCCTGCGCCGCCACGGCGGAGACGGTCGGCCGCACCGGCGTCGAGATGGAGGCCCTGACCGCCGCCAGCATCGCCCTGCTGACCATCTATGACATGTGCAAGGCGGTGGACAGAGGCATGGTGATCGAATCGGTGCGCCTGCTGGAAAAACAGGGCGGCAAGTCGGGACACTGGCAGGCCGATACCTGAGCGATTGATTCGATTCGGTTGCGCAAGACGCCTGAAACGCCGCGAAGCTGCCGATCCTCTACCAAGGCCTGCATCACTGCTAGAGACGCGCCTCGGAAAACACTTTTCGACCCGGTCTGTCCCTTGCCAGACGAGACCAGGACCACTTTTCGCCGGCATGGATCAGCCCGCCGAATGGCGGGCCTTTCGCTTACTTGATACGCCCCATGAAGCGCATCACCTTGCAGGGATCGCCGTCGAACAGGACGGCGCTTTTCGGCGGCAGGCTAACATGCTGGGCGGCCGCACGCTTTTGCAGTTCGGCCTCATGGGCGGCCGTGTAGGCCTCGCAATCGTCGAAGGACTGGAAGGACTGCATCTTGACCACGTGTGCCTTGCGCTCGTCTGGCGTCATCAGCTCGGCGCCACGGAAGCCATCGCCGCTGGCATAGGAGGGGAAGGCATGGGCGGCCGGGCTGGCCAGGACAACGAACATCAGGACAATCGCGCGCATCATCTTTGACACTCCAAATAAATGGCCCCGCTCGGGGCGGGGCCATTCTAGCGCGAAACGTTTCCGCGCGTATCAAACGCAGCCGGTCGGCTTCGGCGTGCCGGCGTAACGGCCGGCCTGCTTGGCGGGGCCGAAGGGAAACAGGTCGAACAGGAATTTCTTCTCGCCCCATTCGTCGCCGTATTCCTCTTTCAGGCCCTTCTGCAGGAAACGCAGGTTGGGCGCGGTGCCGTATTCACTGAAATAGTCGCGCATGTAATGAATGATCTTCCAGTGGTTCTCGCCCAGTTCCAGCTTGTCCTGGCTGGCCAGGAAAGACGCCACGTCGTCAGACCAGTCGTCCAGATTGACCAGATAGCCTTCGGGATCGGTTTCCACGATCTTGCCGTTGATGTTCAGTTCCATGTCATTTCCTCTCTTCAACCTGATTATTGGTAACCAGCAAAGACTGGCATGGACTGGAGACTACATAAGCCGACTATTTAAGTCAACTATTTGATGCGCTTGATAGTGGTCTTTTGTGCCGGCAGTGAAATGTCATCGCCAAGGGCGCAAAATAGACCTTCGCACTCCGGAGGCAATAATGAGAAGACCCTGGCCCCTGCTCGTCACCGCCCTGCTGGCCGCGCCCGTCCTTGGCGCTGAACTGGAATCCTTCACCCCGCAGGGGCTGACCGGCGCGTTCCGCCAGGTCCAGGCCCGCTTCAGCGCCGCGATGGCGCCCCTGGGCAAGACCGACGCGCCGGCGCCCTTCAGCGTCGAATGCAGCCCCGGCCACGGCTACTGGGCCGATGAACGGACCTGGGTCTACGACCTGCCAGCGACCCCGGTGCCGGGCACTACCTGCACCTTCAAGACCATCCCCGACCTCAAGACCCTGGCCGGCGAGGCGGTCGCGGGCGCAACCGATTACAGTTTCCGGATGGCCGGCCCCAAGGTGGACAGCATCCGTCCGGACAGCGGCAGCCGGATCGACGAAAACCAGGCCTTTGTTCTGGTGCTCGATGCCGCCGTGCCGGCGGCCGACATCGTCGGAAACGTCCATTGCGCAGTCCAGGGCATCCATGAGCGCATCCCGGTCCGGCGCCTGGTCGCCGAGGAACGCCAGACGATACTGGCCGAACCCTATATCCATGACGACCTGGCCGAGATACCGGCCGACCGGATCGAAGTCGTCCAGTGCGCACGCCCGCTGCCGGCCAATACCAAGATGGCCTTGGTCTGGAGCCAGGCCGATGCGGCCGAACAGCCGTTCAACTATGTGGTGCGCGACCATTTCGTCGCCCGCCTGCGTTGCACACGGGAAAACGCCCGCGCCGGCTGCATGCCGCTGCAGCCCTTGCGGCTGGAGTTCAGCGCCCCGGTGGCGCGCAGCGATCTCGGCCGCATCACGCTCAAGGACGCCGCCGGCAAGGCCTACCGGCAAAAGCCGGAAACCAGCCGCTACGACAGCAACATTGCCTTCCCCGGCCCCTTCCCGGCCGAGAGCAAGCTCACCCTGGCGCTGCCGGCGGCACTCAAGGACGACCTTGGCCGCGCACTGCTCAACCAGGACCGCTTTCCACTCAGTGTCACGATCGGCGAGATGCCGCCGCTGGTGAAGTTCTCCGGCGACTTCGGCATCATCGAGCGCAATGCCGGCGGCCTGTTGCCGATCACCCTGCGCAACCTCGAGCCCGGTGCCGACGGCACGGCTGCGAAGCTACGCTGGCTGCGCCTGGACCGGGACATCGACATCGCGGCCTGGTGGCAGCGGCTGTACGACTTCGAGCATCCGCGCACCTACCCCAGCCCGGACCGGCGCCGCGAACGCCTGCTTGGCGATAAAACGCCTGGCCTGGTCGAGCGCAACCTGCCCAAGCCCAATGGCGCCAAGGAGTTCGAGGTGGTCGGCCTGCCGCTCGACAAGCCCGGCTACTACGTCCTGGAGGCGGAAAGCCGCCGCCTGGGCCAGTCTCTGATCGGCACCGACACGCCGATGTATGTCCGTGCCGCCGCCCTGGTGACCAATCTGGCGGTGCATTTCAAATGGGGACCCAAGAGCTCCCTGGCCTGGGTGACCACGCTGGACCAGGGCCAGCCGGTCAATCAGGCGCGCATCGCGGTGACCGACTGCAAGGGCAGGCAACTGGCCAAGGGCATCACCGACGCCAAGGGCATGAGCCTCATCCCGGCCGGCCTGCCCGACCCGCGCGCGGCCGAATACGGCTGTCCATTGCTGGTCAGCGCCCGCACCGGCGACGACGTGAGTTTCGCCCGTTCCGACTGGAACGACGGCATCGAGACCTGGCGCTTCAACCTGCCGTCCGACTGGCAGCAGGAAGACCGCCTGGCCAAGTCCATCCTTGATCGTACCCTGCTCAAGCCCGGCGAGACCGTGCACATGAAGCACATCCTGCGCGACAAGCGCATGACCGGGCTGGGCTACCCCGTGAAGTTGCCGAAGACGCTCCAGATCGAACACACCGCCAGCGGCCAGCATTGGTTCCTGCCCCTGGTCTGGAAGAGTGGCGCCGCCGTCACCGACTGGCGCATCCCGGCGACCGCCAGGCGCGGGGCCTACGGCCTGCGCCTGATCGACAAGGAGATCAAGCCCGACGTCGCGCCGGAACAACTGCAATCCCTGGACGGCCTGGACAGCGGCGGCTTCACCGTGGCCGATTTCCGGGTGCCGCTGATGAAGGCGACGCTGAATCCGGTCCGGCCCGAGCTGACCGCCGCCGACAGCGCGGACATGGACGTCTCGGTCGCCTACCTGAACGGCGGCGCGGCCAGGAACCTGCCGGTCAAGCTGCGCGCCCAGCTCGGTCCGCGTTACGGCGTCGAGTTTGCCGCCTGGCCGGACTACCGCTTCGCCCAGTTGGCCGACAACACCGAGTCCGGCGACGAAGTCACCCTGGCCGCGGAGCCACTGGCACTCGATGCCGGCGGCGCTGGACGCGGCCGCATCGTCGGCATCCCGCAGCGCAACAGCCCGCAAAGGCTGGCCATCGAACTGGAATACAGCGACCCCAACGGCGAGATACAAACCGTGTCGCGCAGCCAGAACTGGTGGCCGGCCGACGTCGTGATCGGCTTCAAGGAACCGGACTGGGTCAAGGCCGGCACCCGCACCACGCTGGAATTCCTCACCGTCGACACCACCGGCAGGCCAATGGCCAACGTGCCGGTGAGCGCCAAGCCGGTGCTGCGCCGCAACCTCAGCTACCGGGTACGCCTGGCCGGCGGTTTCTACGGCTACCGCGAAGAGACCGAGGACATCCCGTTGCCGGGCCGCTGCGAAGGCGTGAGCGACGCGCGCGGCCGCTTCGAATGCACGGTGACCAGCGAGGCTGGCGGCGAGGTCATACTGACCGCCGAGGCACGCGCTGGCGCCGGCCGCCTCGCACGCACCAGCGCCAGCTTCTGGGTGGCCGGCAAGGACGATTGGTGGTTCGACCAGGACAACCACGACCGCATCGACCTGATCCCGGAGAAAAAGACCTACCAGCCTGGCGAGACAGCCCGCTTCCAGGTCCGCATGCCATACCGGACGGCGACCGCTCTGGTCACCGTGGAACGCGACGGCATCCTCGACGCCCGCGTTGTGCAATTGAGCGGCAAGGCGCCGGTGATCGAACTGCCGGTGCGGGCCGAATGGGCGCCCAACATCTTCGTCTCTGCCCTGGTGGTGCGGGGCCGGGTCGACGATGTCGCCCCCACCGCCCTGGTCGATCTCGGCAAGCCGTCGTTCAAGCTCGGTATCGTCGGCATCGAAATCGACCAGCGCGGCCACCGCCTTGACGTCCAGGTCAAGGCCGAGCACGACACCTACCAGACCCGGGCCAAGGCCAGGGTGAAGCTGGCGGTGAAGAACGCCGACGGCAAGCCATTGCCGAAGGACACCCAGGTGGTCGTCGCCGCGGTCGACGAGGGCCTGCTGGAACTGGCCGACAACCAGAGCTGGGACCTGCTGCCGGCCATGATGGCCGAACGCGGCTACAACATGCGCACCTTCACCGGCCAGATGCAGGTCACCGGCAAGCGCCACTTCGGCAAGAAGGCCCTGCCGGCCGGCGGCGGCGGCGGCCGCGGGCCGACCCGCGAGCTGTTCGACACCCTGCTCTACTGGAACCCGGCGGTGACCCTGGATGGCAAGGGCGAGGCCATGGTCGAGGTGCCGCTGAACGACAGCCTGACCCGCTTCCGGATCGTCGCCGTGGCCGCCGCGGAGACGCGCTTCGGCACCGGCTGGACCGGCATCCGCGCCACCCGCGACCTGCAACTCAGTTCCGGCCTGGCGCCGGTGGTCCGGGGCGGCGACCGGGTCGAGGCCCACTTCACGGTGCGCAACGGCACCGGCCGGACCATGCGCATCGCCATGGGCGCCCAGGCCGGGAGTCTCGGTGCCCTGGCGCCCAGGCAGTTCGAGCTGGCACCCGGCGACGGCAAGGAGGTCGGCTGGACCGTGACGGTGCCGGACGGCGTCGCCAGCCTGCCCTGGTACGTCAACGCCCGCGACCTCGACAGCAGCGCGCAGGACGCGATCAAGGTCAGCCAGACGGTTGCGCCGGCGGTACCGGTGCGCCTGGTCGCCGGCCAGTTGTACCGGCTCGACCAGCCGCTCGACCTGGCGGTCGCCCCGCCCACGGACGCCGTGCCCGGCCAGGGCGAGATCCGCGCCACCCTCGCGGCGACCCTGGGCGACGGTCTCTCCGGGGTGCGCGAATACATGCGCCAGTATCCCTATACCTGCCTGGAGCAGAAGTCCTCCAGGGCCATCGCCACCCGCGACACCAAGGCCTGGGCAGCACTCGTCGAGGCCCTGCCCGGCTATCTCGACGGCGACGGCCTGGCCGCCTATTTCCCCGGCATGGCGCATGGCAGCGTGGCGCTGACCGCCTACCTGCTCTCGATCAGCCAGGAGGCCGGCTACGCCCTGCCAGCGCAGGCCCGCGCCCAGATGGAGGCTGGCCTGACCAACTACCTGGCCGGCCGCCTTGAGCTGGCCCGCGCGCCCTGGCTGCCCGACCTCGCCGACACGGCGCAGAGGCTGACCGCCCTGGCCGCCCTGGCGCGCTCAGGCAAGGTCACCGCCGCACTGGCCGCGACCGTGCAGCCGGCGCCGAGGCTGTGGCCGACCGGGCTATTGATCGACTGGATCGAGGTGCTCAAGCGCACTCCCGGTCTGGCCAACCGCGACGCCGAACTGAAGGCGGCCGAGACCGCCCTGCGCGGCCGCCTGACCTACACCGGCAGCCGGCTCAACTTCGGCGACGACGGCCTCTGGTGGCTGATGAGCTCGGGCGACGGCAATGCCCTGCGCGGCCTCCTCGCCGTGCTCGATCGGCCGGGCTGGCAAGCCGACTTGCCCAAGTTGGTCAGCGGCGTCATGGCCCGGCAGTCTCGCGGCCACTGGGACACCACCACGGCAAACGCCTGGGGCAGCCTGGCCCTGGACAAGTACAGCCTGAAGTTCGACCGCGTCAAACCGGCCGGCAAGAGCACCGCCTGGCTGGGCAAGACCGGTCGGGCGGTCGACTGGCAGGCCCTGCCCAACGGCGCCACCGCCAGCTTCCCGCTGCCGAACCAGGCCGCCACCCTGAAGTTGCGCCACAGCGGAGCTGGCGCGCCCTATGTCAACCTGACCACCCTGGCCGCGGTCGATCTCAAGCAGCCGGTCGCGCGCGGCTACGCGGTCAGGCGGGAGTTGATCCCGATCGAGCAGAAGACCCCCGGCCAGTGGCGCCGGGGCGACATCGTCCGGGTACGCCTGACCGTCGATGCCCGCGACGACATGGGCTGGGTGGTCGTGGAGGATCCGGTCCCGGCCGGCGCCAGCATCCTGGGCAGCGGTCTCAAGCGCGACTCGGCCATCCTGACCGGCGACGAAAAACAGGCCGGCAACGCCTGGCCTGCCTGGCAGGAACGCCGATTCGACCGCTTCCAGGCCTATTACGAGTACATCCCGCGCGGTCGCTTCAGCCTGGAATACACCCTGCGCCTGAACAACGAGGGCAGCTTCAGGCTGCCGGCCACCCGGATCGAGGCGATGTATGCGCCGGAGATGTATGGCGAGGCGCCGAACGCCGCATTCGTGGTGAACCCGTAGCGGCGGTGAGGGGGCCCCGCCCCCTCAATTAGGGTCCAATCCCCACACCATATACACAGTATGCAGTAGCGATCCTGTATGTGTTATCCAGGCAATCAGACTAACGTGTGGAACATGCACTCGGCCACAGGGAGGGGCCAAGAAGCAGTTTTCCCGATCCGTCTGCGAGGATGCACATCATGGCCAAGCTCTGCCGTCACCTGTTCCTGCCCGTTGTCCTGCTTCTGGGCCAGATCGCCTACCTGGCCCCGGCCAGCGCCGCCGACCTGGCCATCACACGCGCCGAATGGAGTTCTGGCCGTCTGTACGTGGCCGGCACCGGCACCACCGGCAGGACCATCACCGTCAAGAACGCCGCCTCCGGCGCCACGCTGGCAAGCCAGAGGGTCCGTATCAATCGGTGGAGTACCCGGATCACTCGACCGTCACCCGTGCCCTGCCGGGTCCGTGCCGAACAATCCGGCGGCGGCGGCAGCGTCGAGCGCGATGTCGCCAACCGCCCGGCCAATTGCGGCCCGACCACTGGCCTGCCCAGCCTGACCATCACCGGCGTGAGCGTCAGCGAGGGCGCCAGCGCCAACTTCACGGTCGGCCTGTCGACGGCCAGCAGCCAAACGGTCAGCGTGATCGCCTCGACCGCCAACGGCACAGCCGTCGCCCCCGGCGACTATACGGCCCGTACCGGCGTGACACTGTCCTTCCCGGCCGGCACCACCAGCCAGACCTTCGCGGTGACCACCATCAACGACACCGTGGTCGAGGCGACCGAGGCCTTCGTCGTCAACCTGAGCAGCCCGGTCAATGCCACCATCGCCGTCGCCCAGGCGACCGGCACCCTCCTGGACAACGATGTCGCAACCACCCAGCCCGCCATATCCATCAACAACGTGACCGTCACCGAAGGCAGCAACGCCAACTTCACGGTCAGCCTGTCCGCCGCCAGCAGCCAGGCGGTCAGCGTGGTCGCCGCAACCGCCAACGGCACAGCCATCGCCCCCGGCGACTACACCGCCCGCACCGGCGTGACGCTGACCTTCCCGGCCGGCAGCACCAGCCAGACCTTCGCGGTGCCGACCATCGACGATTTCTCGGTCGAGGCGACCGAGACCTTCACCGTCAACCTCAGCAGCGCCAGCAATGCCACCATCGCCGACGCCCAGGGCGCGGCCAGCATCACCGACAACGAGGCGCCGACCACGCGCCCGAACGTGTCGATCAACTCCACCAGCCAGAACCGCTCCAGCATCCCCGGCACGGCGGTGACGCAACAGCCGCGCTCCTTCATCAACAACTTCCAGGTCCTGGCCAACAACGACCTCGGCATGCACTGCGGCGACCTCGACACCCGCATATCGAGCATCCTGCCGCCGTTCAACGTGCTGCACGCCCAGGTCGTGCGCAAGGGCAGCACCGGCGCCAGCCGGCCGACCAAGCTGGGCGAGGGCCAGGTGATCGTGCGCTATTCGGCCGCCGCCAACCCCAACGACCCGGTACTCGCCAACCCCGGCTCGATCCTGGACAGCAGTTTCAGCGGCGTCTACAAGACCAGCTTCTGGGAGGTCGCCCGCGCGGCCTACGACCCCTTCTATCCGCCCAACATCCTGCCCCTGTTCTACCCGGCCGGCAGCGACATACTCGACCTCGGCCTGCCGGTGCCGGACGTCGAACGGCTATACCTGGGCGACGGCCAACTCGCGGCCGACCAGCAGGAGATGCCGGGCAGCCTGATGGCCTACGATCCCGTAAGCGGCAACCAGACTCTGTCCTTCTCGCAATTCATCGGCAGGCAACCCTTCTTCACGGCGTTCCCGTTCGGCTACGTCGCCTCGGTCAACTGGTTCGAGGCGGCCGGTATCCCGATCACCACCTTCGACGACTTCGGCCGAGAAAACGCCTATCCGCTGATGCGGGTGCAGGCGACCGCGGCGCCAGGCAACACCCTGGGCCTGGCGGCCGGTACCGTGCTGGCCTCGCTGGACACGGTGGTGCCGGTCTCCGGCGAAGCGGACTGCTCGGCCTGCCATGGCGCCGCCAACGACGGCGGCAACGGTTCCGCCGTGGCGCGGCTGGTCGGCAAGGTCGCGGTCTCGATCGACGACCCGAAGTTCGGTTCCCTGCCCAGCCTGGTCAGCGTCGAGTGGGCGACCGACAAGAACATACTCAAGCTGCACGACGTCAAACACGCGACCCGGCTGATCACCGGCACCACCGAGGACTTCCCGTTGGCGGGCGCCGACCCGTTCAAACCCGTGGTCTGCCAGACCTGCCACTACACCCCGGCGCTCGACCTCGCCCACGTCGGCCCCAATGACGTCAATGGCCGCCAGCAAAGCACACACAAGAGCATGTCCTCGGTCATGCACGCCGCCCATGCCAACGTGACCGGCATCGACGGCCAGCGCCTGTTCCCGGACATGCCCGGACCGGCCGGCCGCAATTCCGCCTTCGCCCGCCAGGTGCTGGAACAGACCTGCTACCAGTGCCACCCGGGCAAGCGCACCCAGTGTCTGCGCGGCGCCATGGGCCAGGCCGGTTCGGTCTGCCAGGATTGCCATGGCAACATGGCTCAGGTCGGCAACGACTTCTCACGCAACCAGCCCGGCGGCGGCTTCCAGCTCGGCTCCGACTACTACAGCAACGCCAACACCCCGCGCGTGCCCTGGGCCAACCAGCCTGGCTGCGGCTCCTGCCATACCGGAGACGCCATGAGCAACCTGACCAACACCACCGGGGCGATCGATGCGCCGGACAACATCCGCCTGCTGCAGGCGTGGCGCATCGGCGATGCCCAGGCCAAGCCGATCGTGCCGACCAACAAGCGGTTCGCGGAAAACGTGGTATCGAGCGCGGAAAACCCGGCGGCCGCCGGCAATCCCAAGCTGTTCCGGGTCAGCACCGGCCATGGCGGCCTGTCCTGCGAGGCCTGTCACGGCTCGACCCACGCCGAATGGTCGTCCAGCCCGGTCAACCCGAGCGCCAACGACAACCTGGCGGCGAACCAGTTGCAAGGCCATCCGGGCACCATCATGGAATGCAACACCTGCCACACGGCGCCGACCGGGACCAACCTGAACGGTCCCCATGGCATGCACCCGATCGCCGACAGCAACTGGATCAATCATCACCACGAAATCGCGGAAACCACGAGCCAGAAAAACGCCTGCCGGGCCTGCCATGGCGCCACCGGCCAGGGCACCGTGCTGTCGCGGACGCCGATCACGCGGACCATGGATGGCCGCAGCTTCGCCAAGGGCGAACAGGTGAACTGCACCCGATGCCACAGCAACAAGCTCTGATGCCGCCGGCCTGACCGGCATGGCGGCGCTGGCCGAGGCCGGCGCCGCCATGCCGCATTGACATGTCCGGCACGGGGCCGCACATTGACGTCGACCGAACCGCCGAGTCGACGCCCAATGTCTACCCTCACCCGCCCGTTGCCCGCCCTCTGGCGGCTGGCGTTCATGCTGATCCTGGCCGCGCTGGGTTCGGCCGCGCTGGCTGGGCCGCCCGATTTCAACCAGGTCCGGGCCGGCTGGCCTTCGTCGGAAGCGAAGCTGCTCGACCGCCACGGCGAACTGCTCCAGGAAATCCGCCTCGACAACCATGCCCGCCGCACCGACTGGACCGCGCTGGCAGACATTTCACCGGCCATGCAGGCGGCGGTGCTGCTGGCCGAGGATCAGCGTTTCTTCGAGCATGGCGGGGTGGACTGGCTGGCCACCGCCAAGGCGGCGCTGACCAATTGGCTGGCGGAAAAACCGCGCGGCGCCTCCACCATCAGCATGCAGGTCGCGGCCCTGGTCGATGCCGACCTGATGGCCCGGGCCGGTCGCCGCAGCGTGATCGAAAAATGGCGCCAGATGAAGGCCGCCAAGTCACTCGAAAAGTCCTGGACCAAGGCGCAGATACTCGAGGCCTATCTCAACCTGACCAGTTTCCGGGGCGACCTGATCGGCATCGACGCCGCCGCCCGCGCCCTGTTCGACAAACGCCCGACCGGTCTGGGCACGGCGGAATCGCTCATCCTGGCTGCGCTGATCCGCGGCCCGGGCGCCAAGCCGGATACCGTGGCCAAACGCGCCTGTGGCCTGGCCGACGCGCTCCCCGGCGGACCGGACTGCCCATCGGTCACCCGGCTGGCGCGCAACAGCCTGACCGGCCGCCATCCCATCGTCGCAGCCGCCAACATGGCACCTCAACTCGCCCGGCGTCTGCTCGCGAAACCGGGCCAGCGCCTCACCAGCACGCTCGACGCCGGTGAGCAGAAGGCGGTCAGGGGCATCCTGCACGAACAACTGGTCCGCCTGGCCGACCATCAGGTCGAGGACGCCGCCGCCCTGGTAGCCGACAACCGGACCGGCGAGGTACTGGCCTACGTCAGCCTGAGCGGACGCAAATCCACCTCCCCCGAAAGCGACGGCGTCGTCGCGCCGCGCCAGGCCGGCTCGACCCTGAAGCCCTTTCTCTATTCCCTGGCCATCGAGCGACGTTACCTGACCGCCGCCTCAGCCCTGGAGGACAGCGCGCTGACCCTGGCCACACCGGGCGGCAACTACGCCCCAGAGAACTATGACCGCCGCTTCCGCGGCCTGGTCAGCGTGCGCACCGCCCTGGCCGGCTCGCTCAACATCCCAGCCGTGCGCACTGTGGAACTGGTCGGGGTCGACCTGTTTGCCGAACGGCTGGCCAGCCTCGGCTTCGCCGGCCTGACCGAGTCGGCCGACTTCTACGGCCCCGCCCTGGCGCTGGGCAGCCTGGACGTCAGTTTGTGGGAACTGGCGAACGCCTACCGTACCCTGGCCAACGGCGGCCGCCACAGCGAACTCATCCTGGCCGCCGGTCAGACCAGGAGCCGTCGGGTGATCGACCCGAACGCCGCCTGGATCGTCGCCGACATCCTGTCCGACCGGGCCGCGCGGGCCACCACCTTCGGCCTCGAAAACGCCCTCGCCACGCCCTGGTGGAGCGCGGTGAAGACCGGCACCAGCAAGGACATGCGGGACAACTGGTGCATCGGCTTCTCGGACCGCTACACGGTCGGGGTCTGGATCGGCAACTTCTCCGGCGAACCGATGCATGATGTCTCCGGCATCTCAGGCGCGGCGCCAGCCTGGCGCCTGATTATGGAACGCCTGCATGCCGGCGCACCGTCCAGGGCACCGAAACCTCCGGCCCAGCTGGTCCGCATGGAGGTCACGCCACCCGGCGAGGCCTCCCGCCAGGAATGGTTCATCGCCGGCACCGAGCCCGGCTCGCCCGCCTGGACCGCCGCCCGGCCGCCGGCCGCCATCGTGCAACCGGCCGATGGCGACATCCTGGCCCTCGACCCGGACATCCCCTCGGCCAACCAGCGCTTGCATCTGCGCGCCGTCAACCCGCCGACCGGCAGCCGCTGGTTCGTGGACGAGGTACCCCAGGACGGGGACGACTGGCCGCTGGTCCGCGGTCGCCATGTCGTCCGGCTGGTCGACGGCGAGGCTCGCGAACTGGATCGGGTCGAATTCACGGTCCGCTGAACCCGACCCAATACCCCTATTGATCCATGACAAATAGTTTACATTTATAGTCAACTATTGCCGGATTCGGGCGATCCCCGTAGAATCCCGACTGCAGCATTCAACTACTAACCGGAGATAAGACATGGAACACCAACTGCCCGCCCTGCCCTACGCCAAGGACGCCCTGCAACCCCACATGTCCGCCGAGACCTTCGACTATCACTACTCGAAGCACCACCAGGCCTATGTCACCAACCTGAACAACCTGATCAAGGGCACCGACTTCGAGAGCAAGTCGCTGGAAGACATCGTCAAGACCGCTCCAGCCGGTGGCATCTACAACAACGCCGCCCAGGTCTCCAACCACACCTTCTTCTGGAACTGCATGAAGCCGAACGGCGGCGGCGCTCCGACCGGTGCCCTGGCCGCGGCCATCGATGCCAAGTGGGGTTCCCTGGACGAGTTCAAGAAGGCCTTCCAGGCCAGCGCCGTGGGCAACTTCGGCTCCGGCTGGACCTGGCTGGTGAAGAAGGCCGACGGCTCGGTCGACATCGTCAACATGGGCGCCGCCGGCACCCCGCTGACCACCGGCGACAAGGCCCTGCTCTGCGTCGACGTCTGGGAACACGCCTACTACATCGACTACCGCAACCTGCGGCCCAAGTTCGTCGAGACCTTCCTGAACAGCCTGGTCAACTGGGACTTCGTGGCAGCCAATTTCGCCTGATCGTTCTTTTTGCCGTAAAATCAAGTCGCATAAAAAGGCCGCCAACTGTGCGGCCTTTTTTTTACCAGATACCCCCATAAAAAGAACGGCAACAGCCGAGGTAATCACACAGTAATACCGTAGCGATCACCTGATAAGCGAACAAGGCCCTTTGCGAGCGGCCATTGAGGTGAAATACTCAGACGTATCATGTAGCCGCACCCTACCGAGGAGCTCCCGCATGAATTTCAGATGCACCAGACCGCACCGGGCAAGCAGAATGAAGCGCAGGATCAGATGCGGGCCGAACTGAAGACCGTGCAGCAGGGCGACCTGTATGACTTGGCGTTGGTGGGCTACCTCACCCTCAGCGAGCCGGGTTATATCCTGCAGGCCAATCTCACCGCCGCCAGCCTGCTAGACGTGGATCGTGAGGTGCTGATGCAGCAGCCGATCAGCCGCTTCATCCTCAAGGAAGATGAAGCCATCTACGACCGACTGCGCCAACGCCTCATCGAGACCGGCGAGCCGCAGTCGTGCGAATTAAGGATGGTGAAGCACGATGGCACGTCGTTCTGGCTGCGTCTGGCGACCGCCGGGACGCCGGACCAGGGTGGC
This sequence comes from Hydrogenophilaceae bacterium, assembly GCA_041650095.1. Taxonomy (GTDB): domain Bacteria; phylum Pseudomonadota; class Gammaproteobacteria; order Burkholderiales; family Thiobacillaceae; genus Parasulfuritortus. The sequence continues at coordinate 15,862 of JBAZLW010000008.1, forward strand.
GAAGCGGTACTGGGTATCGTCCTGAGCGACATTACCGAGCGCAGACAAGCCGAGGCGAAACTGGCGGAGAGCGAGTATTTCGTCAAGGCCATCGCCGATAACATTCCCGCCCTGCTGGGCTACTGGACGCCGGATCTTCGTTACACCTTTGCGAGCAGGGAATACACCAAACTGTTCGGCCGCTCGGAGGCGGAAATGCGCGGCATCCGGATTCCGGATCTGGTCGGCGAGGAACTGTTCCGGATACGCGAACCTTACATCCGCGCCGCCTTGGCTGGCGAACCCCAGTCGTTCGAAGGCATGTTGACCAGACCCAACGGCGAAACCCTGTACGTGTTGGCCCAATACATTCCGCACATCGTGGAAGGCCAGGTGCAGGGGGTTTTCGGCCTGGTGACCGACATCACGGCAATCAAGCGGGATCAGGAGCGGCTTCGGTTGAGCGACGCGGCCCTGAAGGCCGTTTCCCAAGGGGTGATCATCATCGGCCCCGACGACTGCATCCTCTCGGCGAATGAGGCTTTTGCCTCGATCACCGGCTACAGCGCGGAGGAAATCATTGGCAGGAACTACCATTTTCTGGAGGGGCCGCTCAGCGATCCGGAAAAGATCGATGCGATACGGCTGGCATTCCGGGATGCCACAGGCTATTCCGGCAATATCCTTAACTATCGCAAGGACGGCAGCACATTCTGGAACGAACTGACGATTTCACCCGTGCGCGACGAGCAAGGCCAGTTGACCCACTTTGTCGGCATCACGCGCGACATCACGGAGCGCAAACACTCGGAAGATGCACTCCGCATTGCCGCCGTCGCGTTTGAATCCCAGGAAGGCATGGTGATCACCGATGCCGACAGCGTGATCCTGAAGGTCAACCGCGCCTTCACCGAAGCCACGGGTTACACGGCCGAGGAAGCGGTGGGCCGGACACCGCGCCTGTTCAAATCAGGCCGTCACGGTGCGGACTTTTATGCCGGGATGTGGGATAGCATCAAGCGCACTGGCTGTTGGCAGGGTGAAGTCTGGGACCGGCGCAAGAACGGCGAGATCTATCCCAAATGGCTGACGGTCACGGCCGTGAAGTCTGACGATGGAACCGTCACCCACTACGTCGGCACGCAAACCGACATCTCCGCGCGCAAGGCCGCGGAAGACGAGATCAAGAACATGGCCTTTTACGATCCGCTGACCCAGTTGCCCAACCGGCGCCTGCTCAGCGACCGCTTGAGCCAGGCCTTGGCGGCCAGCCAGCGTAGTGGCCGCTATGGCGCACTGATGTTTCTTGATCTGGACAACTTCAAGCCCCTCAATGACACGCATGGGCATGTGGTTGGCGATTTCCTGCTGATCGATGCGGCGAACCGTCTGAGCAATTGTGTGCGCGAGATGGACACCGTGGCGCGCTTTGGCGGCGACGAGTTTGTCGTGATGCTGCAGGATTTGCATGCGGACAAGGCCGAATCGACCTCGCAAGCCAAGATCGTGGCGGAGAAGATCCGTATCGCGCTATCGGAACCCTATCGGCTGACGACCCGGCAGGAGGGGAAAGGCGAAGCCACCATCGAGCATCATTGCACTGCAAGCATCGGCGTGGCGTTGTTCATCGATCATGAAACCGACCAGAAAGACATCCTGAATTGGGCCGATGCGGCGATGTTTGCAGCCAAGGAGGCCGGGCGCAATTTGATCCGGTTTTACGACTCGAAAGGCTGATCGGACCAGGACCGGAAATTCAGGAGAACCAGGTCCCCGAACGGACGCGTCGATACCCGCGAGGCCCAGTTGAAACTGGTCGATGAACCGGTGCAGTTCGGACTGCTCCAGGGTTCCTGCTGCATCGCCTCAACTGATTGCGCCAGCTCAAGGTAGCGCCTACCGGCTGCGCAGTTTCTGCACGACCTGCCAGGTTATCCAGCCCCGCCGCAGCCATTTTCCGACTCGGTTGAGGCGCATCGCCGCGAGCATGGCAACGCCGCCGACCACCCAGACGGGACGACGCTTGATAATCCGCAGCGCATCCAGCCCCAAGTCGACCCAGGTCAAGGGCGTGCGCCATGGCTCGATGCTTTGCGCCAGCGCCGTTCGTTGTGCGGCGGCCTGGGCTACCAACTGTTCACGGCGTTCGGCGAGAAGAATCAATTTGTTGTTCATGAACGGGAAACAAGCTGTTCGCGGTCCTTCAACAGTTCCGTCAGGCTGGCCGCAAACAGTCTTGGCTTGGTTCTGGCCTTGTGCAGGGCGAACCGCCATGCCGCAACCCCCACGGCCAAAAACAAGCCCGCCAGCACGCCCAGCACCAGCAGGCGCTGCGTGTCCCAGAATGCCACCACCAGCAGGATCGTGACCAGCACCACGCCTACCCCGAGGCAGAACAGGGCGACCAGGGCCAACACCAGCTGCGAGATGAAATGCTCTCGTTCTTCCTCCAGGTCCGTCGACAACAGGTCGAGGCGCGTATGCGCCATGGCCACCAGCGTTGCCGCAAGCGCGGTCAGCGACGCCAGCAACCCCTTGCTCTCCCCGTGAGCTTGATCAGACATGGCGAACGGCTAGCGGCGGCCAATCAACAAACCAATCACCAAACCGACACCGGCGGCGACGCCGATGGCACGCCAGGGATTTTCATGGACATACGCGTCGGTCGCTTTGGCAGCCGCCTTGGTTTTGATGATCAGCGCTTCCTGGGCATCCGCCAGCCTGGCCTTGGCGACCTTGAGGGAGTCTTCCGCCTTGGCGCGGATTTCGGCCAACTTTTCACCGCCTTGACCAGCCGTCGCTTTCAGCAACGCTTCCGCGTCGGCCACCACCACCTTGAAATCGGCAACCAGCTGTTCACTCGTGACTTCACCAGATAGATCGTTCATGTTCATCTCCGTTGTAGGTTCTATGGTTTCCAGGGCGGATACCTATCCTCCCTATGGTAACGCCATGTGAATTCAAGCGAACGATTCAATGCCCACACAAGCATCATCCTCAGTCAATATAGTTACACTTCGATTGAAATGCCTTGGCTCAACAGCAAACTGGTTGCCGGCCAGATCGCCGGCAGCGCCCGGCCGCCGGCTTGGACTATGCTGAACAGTCATCGATCTCCAGTGTCCGAAGGAGGAAACATGCATGGCTTCCACGATCGGCGGCATGGCGGCAAATTGCCGAGAACCCTCTGCTTGCTCCTGGCATTGGCCCCCTTTGCCGTGACCCCGCTCCATGCCGAATCGCCCGAAAGCGGCTTTGCCTGCTGCCAGGCACTGAATCTGCAAGCCAGGACGAACCTCGACCGTCTGATGCCCGACCTGCTGGACAAGCAGGTGGTCTTCGTCGGCGAGACGCATGACCGCTATGAGCATCACCTCGCCCAACTGGAGATCATTCGCCGCATTCATCAGGTTCAGCCCGACATGGTCATCGCCATGGAATTATTCTCCCAGCCGAACCAGGCCCACCTGGACGACTATGTGGCCGGGCGTAGTGACGAGGCCACGATGTTGCGGCTTGCAGGGTATTTTCATGGCAACCGTCTGGACTATCGCTTGTACCGTCCCATCCTGCAATTCGCCCGCGACCATGCCATCCCGGTACTGGCCTTGAATATCCCCCGGGAGGTCAGCCACAAGGTAGCGATGCATGGCTTGGCGGCCCTGGCGGGCGACGAGCGCAAATGGCTTCCCGCCGAAATCGACCGGGGCAACGAAAACTACCGGAAGCGTGTGCAGGCGTCTTTTCACCAGCATCCGCAGGGGATGAATTTTGCCTTCGATAATTTCCTCGATGCCCAGTTGCTGTGGGACGAAGCCATGGCGGCGCGGGCGGCGGACTATCTGAAGCAGCATCCCGGACGCCACATGGTGGTGCTGGCCGGCATGGGACACCTCTTCTACGGTGACGGCATTCCGTCGCGCCTGGCACGCCGGACGGCGACGAGCATGGCCATCGTACTCAACAATCCAGGCGACATGCTGAGCCCGGATATCGCCGACATAGTGCTCTTCCCCCTTCCGCAGGATTTACCGGCGAATGGCAATCTGGGCGTTTCCTTCAGCGAACAGGATGGCCGGATCAGGGTGGACAGCCTCGAACCCAACAGCGCGGCAGGGTCGGCAGGCATTCTGGCCGGCGATTACCTCATTGCCGTTGCAGGGCAACGTCTGAGCAGCAGCGACGATCTGCGGCTGGCCATTCTGGACAAGTTGCCGGGAGATACCGTGCCCGTCACGGTACGCAGGCCAGGCTCGCTATTCGCACCGGAACGCGAGCAGGAAATCCCGGTGACCCTGCGCTAAAGCCTGGCTGGAATGTGTAACGTAGGCGAGCGCTTGCGCCCTCCTGGACCCTCCAGGGATCCGCACCCGTAAGGTGCTGCTGCCCGCCAAGGCCATGGGCGGCGAGATGACGGCCGGGCTGATCTGGGTCGTGACGTCCCTGCTCTGCGCCCTCGGGTCGCTGGCATTCATGGCGTGGTATTCCTCGGTACTGGTCTTCTTCGGGGTGATCGCACTGTCCTTCCTGGTCAGGATCGCGGTCGCACGGATAGCCAGGTAGCCCGGCGCCGCCGGCGACTTTGATACCATCCCCCTTCCCAAAGCCTAACGAATTCCACTGGTGAACCCACACATCATCGTCATCGGCGGCGGCATCGCCGGCCTGGCCTCGGCCTGGACGCTGGCCCGGCGCGGCGCCCGGGTCGAGGTTCTGGAACGCGGCGAGCTCGGCCGGGAATCGTCCTGGGCCGGCGCCGGCATACTCAGCCTGCTGCTGCCCTGGGACTATCCGGCCGCCGTGACCGATCTCGCCGAACACAGCCAGGCCATGTACCCGGACTGGATCGCCGGCATCCGCACCCGTGCGGGCACCGATCCGGAATACCGCCGCTGCGGCATGCTGATCCGGCCGCCCTATGCAGCCGAGCGCGCCGCGCCGGGCACCCCGATGCCGGCTGAACTGGCGCAGTTCGGTGCTGGCCTATGGCTGCCCGAGGTGGCGCAGGTTCGCAACCCGCGCCTGCTGCAGGCAATGCTGGAGACCCTGCGCCAAACCGGCGTCGTCATTCACGACCGAGTCGGCGCGGTGACCCTGGAAGGCTCGGCCGGACAGGTCACCGCCGCGGTCGCCGGCGATCGGCGCTGGCAGGCCGACTGCTACGTCGTCGCCGCCGGCGCCTGGAGTGCCGAACTGCTCGGCCCCCACGCCGCCGGGCTGCCGGTCTACCCGGTACGCGGCCAGATGCTGCTCTACCGCGCCGCACCCGGTCGCCTGCCCTGCGTGGTCTATCAGGGCGGCCACTACCTGGTGCCACGCCTGGACGGCCATATCCTGGCCGGCAGCACCCTGGAGGAAGTCGGCTTCGACAAGACCACCACCGAGACCGCCGGCGCCGAACTGGCCGCCTTCGTCGCCGAGGTCCTGCCCGATGTCGCCGCGCAAGGCCCGATCCGGCACTGGGCCGGCCTGCGTCCCGGCTCGCCCGGCAACATGCCGATCATCGACCGCCACCCGGAGCTGGCCAACCTGTACGTCAACGCCGGCCAGTTCCGCTACGGCGTCACCCTGGCCCCCGCCAGCGCCGAGCACCTGGCCGATCTGATCGATGGCCGCGCGCCAAAACTCGGCCAGCGTACATATGCCTGGCCTCTGTTATAATCCGCGCCGCGCCGGCATAGCTCAGTTGGTAGAGCAGCGCATTCGTAATGCGAAGGTCGGGGGTTCGACTCCTCTTACCGGCACCATACAAACTCACTTTCGCCCCGCCCTTTGACGAACACCTCCCTGACCGATCTGCTGCGCGACGACATGGCCGAAGTGGATCGGGTCATCCGTGCCCGCCTGCATTCCGAGGTCGTGCTGGTCCGCCAGGTGGCGGAATACATCATCGCCGCCGGCGGCAAGCGCCTGCGCCCGGCCATGGTGGTGTTGTGCGCCAAGGCGCTCGGCTACCAGGGCGCACACCATCATGAGATGGCCGCGGTGGTCGAGTTCATCCACACCGCCACCCTGCTGCATGACGACGTGGTCGACGAATCCGCCCTGCGCCGCGGCCGCGCCACCGCCAACTCCGAGTTCGGCAACGCCGCCAGCGTGCTGGTAGGCGATTTCCTCTATTCGCGCGCCTTCCAGATGATGGTCTCGGTGCACGACATGCACGTCATGGAAGTGCTGTCCGATGCCACCAACGTGATCGCCGAGGGCGAAGTCCTGC
>JBAZLW010000009.1:0-22040 GCA_041650095.1 Hydrogenophilaceae bacterium
ATCCAGATCCTCAAGCCGGTTTCGCCCCTGGCCTGGCTGCCGATCGGCCTGTTGCTGTTCAAGGCGGTCGACCCCTCGGCCATCTTCGTCATCTTCATCACCTGCATCTGGCCCATGGTGATCAACACCGCCACCGGGGTGAAGGCCATCCCGCAGGACTACATGAACGTCGCCGCGGTCCTCAAGCTGGGCAAGGTGGAACTGATCCGGCGCATCCTGTTCCCGGCCACCCTGCCCTACGTGGTGACCGGCATGCGCCTGTCCCTGGGCATCGCCTGGATGGTGATCGTCGCGGCCGAGATGCTCACCGGCGGCATCGGCATCGGCTTCTGGCTGTGGGACGAATGGAACAACCTGAACGTGTCCTCCATCATCCTGGCCATCGGCGTCATCGGCGGCGTCGGCATCGTGCTCGACCTGATGATGGGCTGGGCGCAGAACAAACTCGATTACAGCAAGCGCTGACCGGAGACCGACATGAGCGCCTATCTCGACCTGCAGAACATCGACATGACCTTCGCCACCGCCAAGGGCGAGTTCAACGCCCTCAAGGACGTCAACCTCAAGGTGCAGAAGGGCGAGTTCCTCGCCCTGATCGGCCACTCCGGTTGCGGCAAGTCCACCGTGCTCAACATCGTCGCCGGCCTGCTCGACGCCAGCGGCGGCGTCGCCCTGCTCAAGGACCGCGAGATCCGCGGCCCCGGCCCCAACCGGGCAGTGGTGTTCCAGAACCATTCCCTGCTGCCCTGGCTGACCGTGTACGAGAACGTCAAGCTGGCGGTGGACAAGGTGATGGCCGACAAGCCCAAGTCGGAACGCCGCGACTGGGTGCTGCACAACCTCAAGCTGGTGCACATGGAAACGGCCGCCGACAAGCGCCCGGGCGAGATTTCCGGCGGCATGAAACAGCGCGTCGGCATCGCCCGCGCCCTGGCCATGCAGCCGGACGTGCTGCTGATGGACGAGCCCTTCGGCGCCCTCGACGCCCTCACCCGCGCCCACCTGCAGGACTCGGTGATGGAGATCCAGGCCGAACTGAACAACACCGTGCTGATGATCACCCACGACGTCGACGAGGCGGTGCTGCTGTCCGACCGCATCGTCATGATGACCAACGGCCCCTCCGCCACCATCGGCGAGATCCTCGACGTCGACCTGCCGCGGCCGCGCAACCGGCTCAAGCTGGCCGAGGACCCGCACTACCACCACCTGCGCGGCCAGGTGCTGGAGTTCCTCTACCAGAAGCAGCACAAGGCGGCCTGACCGCCATGCCCGAGGTGAAGACCACCTGCCCCTACTGCGGCGTCGGCTGCGGTGTCCTGGTCGAGACCGACGGCAGCCGCATCACCGCCGTGCGCGGCGATCCGGAGCACCCGGCCAACCACGGCCGGCTGTGCACCAAGGGCAGCACCCTGCACCTCTCCACCGGGCCGGAGGGCCGCGTGCTCCACCCCGAATTGCGGACCGACAAGGCGGCGCCGCGCCTGCGGGTGGACTGGAACACGGCGCTCGACCACGCCGCGCAGCGCTTCGCCGGGATCATCGCCGAACACGGCCCCGACGCAGTCGGCTTCTACCTGTCCGGCCAGTTGCTCACCGAGGACTACTACGTCTACAACAAGCTGGCCAAGGGCCTGATCGGCAGCAACAACTGCGACACCAATTCGCGCCTGTGCATGTCCAGCGCGGTGACCGGCTACAAGGCCACCCTGGGTGCCGACGCGCCGCCCTGCAGCTACGAGGACATCGACCACGCCGGCACCCTGTTCATCGCCGGCGCCAACACCGCCTACGCCCACCCGGTGCTGTACCGCCGCATCGAGGCGGCGCGCGCGCGCAACCCGGCGCAAAAGCTGGTCGTGGTCGACCCCCGGGTCACCGACACCGCGCGCGACGCCGACCTGCACCTGGCCATCCTGCCCGGCACCGACGTCGCCCTGTTCAACGGCCTGCTGCACCTCATGCTCTGGGAGGACCTGGTCGACCGTGACTACATCGCCACGCACACCGAGGGCTTCGAGGCACTGAAGACCCTGGTGCGCGCCTACACCCCCGAACGGGTGGCCGGCCTGTGCGGCATCCAGGAGGCCGACCTCGTCACCGCCGCGCGCTGGTTCGCCGCCGGCCCCACCCTGTCGCTCTACTGCCAGGGCCTCAACCAGTCCAGCCACGGCACCGACAAGAACGCCGCGCTGATCAACCTGCACCTCGCCACCGGCCAGATCGGCCGGCCCGGCGCCGGGCCCTTCTCCCTCACCGGCCAGCCCAACGCCATGGGCGGGCGCGAGGTGGGCGGCCTGTCCAGCCTGCTGTCCGGCCACCGCGACTTGGCCAACCCGGACCATCGCGCCGAGATCGCCCGCCTGTGGGGCGTGGACAGCGTACCGGAACGGCCCGGCCTCACCGCCGTGGAGATGTTCGAGGCGGCCCACAGCGGCCGGCTCAAGGCGCTCTGGATCGTCTGCACCAACCCGGCCCATTCCCTGCCCGACCAGACGGCGGTGCGCGCGGCGCTGGAGCGCTGCGACTTCGTGGTGGTGCAGGAGAGCTTCCACGCCAGCGAGACCGTCGCCTATGCCGACCTGCTGCTGCCCGCCGGCACCTGGGGCGAAAAGGACGGCACCGTGACCAATTCCGAGCGCCGCATCTCGCGCCAGCGCGCCGTCCTGGCGCCACCCGGCGAAGCCCGGCACGACTGGGCCATCGGGGTCGATTTCGGGCAAAGACTGGCCGCCCGGCTGCCCGCACGCGCCGGCACCGCGCTGTTCCCCTACGTCTCGGCCGAAGCCATCTGGAACGAACACCGCGAGACCACCCGCGGCCGCGATCTCGACATCACCGGCCTGTCCTGGGCCATGCTGGACGAGGCCGGCCCCCAGCAATGGCCCATGCCCGAAGGCGCCGCCGCCGGCCGCACCCGCCTCTACGAGGACGGCCGCTTCCCGACCGCCGACGGCCGTGCCCGCTTCCACAGCGCCGACTACCTGCCGCCGGCCGAGGCGGTCAATCCGCGCTTCCCGCTCGCCCTCAACACCGGCCGCCTGCGCGACCACTGGCACAGCCTGACCCGCACCGGCCGGGTGGCCCGGCTGTGGAACCATGTCGAGGAGCCGGCCATCGCCCTCAACCCGGCCGACCTGGAACGGCGCGGCCTGCGTGCCGGCAGCCTGGTCAAGGTGGCCTCCCGGCGCGGCCACCTGATCCTGAAATGCCAGGCCGACCCGGACGTGCGCCCGGGCCAGGCCTGGCTGCCCATGCACTGGGGTTCGGCCTGGCTGGCCGGAGCCGGCGTGAACGGCCTGACCAATGCCGCGCTCGACCCGGTATCCAGGCAGCCGGAATTCAAGCATGCCGCCATCCAGGTCACGCCCTGGCGGGCCGAACACCATCTCAGCCTGCTGGCGCAGGGCGATCACGTCCTGGCCGAGCGGCTGCGCCCCTTCCTCGGCCGCTTCGCCTGGGCCAGCCTGACCTTGTCCGGGCGCGACGCACCGGTACTCGCGCTGCACGCTGCCCACGACCAGACCATCCCGGCCGAGTGGCTGGCCGAGATCGACGCCCTGGCCGGCCTGGACGACCCGCTCGCCACCCTGGCCTATCAGGACGCCCGCCGTGCCGTGTCGAAGAAGGCCCGCCTGGAGGGTGGCCGCATCGTCAGCCTGCGCCTGAGCGGCGAGACCGCCGCCCAGGACTGGCTGAAGGAACTCATCCTCTCCGGCGCCGATGCCACCGGCCTGCGCCCCTGGCTGCTCTCCCCGCTCGCCAGCCCACCGCAGGGCTGCGCCGGGCGCGGCCGGGTGGTGTGCAACTGCATGAACGTCCCGGAATCGGAAATCCGGGACGCCATCGCCGGGGGCAGCGACCTGTCCGGGCTACAGGAGCGACTCAAGTGCGGTACTGATTGCGGCTCCTGCCTGCCCGAGTTGAAGCGCATGCTGGCCGGCTGAATCGTTCAGCCCCGCGCTGCCTTGTTCCCGGGCGGGCTACTGGATCCAGAGCAGCGACTTCGCCACCCAGCCGTCGTTGAACACCTTGTCCCGCATCCTCGCCCAGTTGCCTTTCGTGCCGAGGACTCGGAAGGAATAATATTTTTCCACCGGACTCCACTGAGCCTTGGCGAATCCGGTTCCGGGTCTGCTGCGTATATTGGCCGTGCGCGTCTTCACCACGACGCAACACATGGCCTTCGTCAGCAATGGGCCATAGACCCAGTGCCGGTCACCGTCCACATCCTTCACGTGGAACCACTTGCCCTTTTGGCCGATCTTTTTCAATGGCATGTGCTTGAAGACTTCCCGGCTTTTCTTGTACTGGGTGCCAGTGCCCTGCCGCAGGTTGACCTCCGGCGCCCCGACGCACAAGGCGGATGCGGTGCCGGGAATGAACGGAACGAGAAATAACCAGGCGATGCGGGTGATGGTTTAATTGGTCACTCATTGACTCCCATGATGGTGAAAACTGGCTTGGCAACCTGTCCACGCACTATCCCCCAGACAAGCCTCTGTATAAGGCGATGCCCTCCCTTGGCATAAGCTCCCCCGGCATCGCCCGTGCGCCGGCAGGGTCGCCCACACGGATTTTGGCCGGCTGCCGGCATGCGCTAAGCTACCCGGAATGCGTCCGCCCTGATCTCCCGTTCGCCATGCCCGAATCCCTGCAGGAAGCCATCACCCGCCAGCGCCAGATACTCAAGGGCTGGTTGTCCTCGTCCCTGGCCATCCTGGCCGAAGGCTGCCGGGAGGTCTGGCCCGCGCGGGACGGCCTGGAGGCCCGCCTGGCGGAAGGCATGACCGAGCTGCCCTATTGCAAGTATCTCTATGTGCTCGACGCGGACGCACACCAGATCACCGCCAACCTGTCGCGCAAGGGGCTTATGCCGGACCAGTTCGGCCGCGACCGCAGCCAGCGCCCCTACCTGGCCGAGGCGCTGGCCGGGGCGCATTTCTCGCTCTCCGATGCCTATCTCAGCCGCAACGCCCGCCGCCCTTCGCTCACTGCGGTGCAACGCATCCTCGCCGGGGACGGTTGCCTGCTCGGTTTCCTGGGCGCCGACTTCGACCTGCGCGAACTGCCCGCCACCCAGGATATCTACCGCCAGCCCGGCCAGTGGATGCAGGTCAAGGGCGACCCGGCCATCCGTGCCGGACTGTTCCACCAGGCCCGCGCCGACAGCCTGATGGACCAGCGTATCGACGCCGTGCTGGAGCTGATGAACGAGCTGATGACCGTGCATGGTGTGTTTCACGGCAAGCTGCACTTCTCCAGCTCGCGGGCGACGCTATGGCTGATCAACGACCCCTACCGCTACCGCATGCACGGCATCGAGGAGCTGTCCGATCCCGCCCTGTGCATGGCCTACCCGCACTGCCCCTACCCGGACCAGGCGGTGCTGCCGGCGGAACGGATACGCGACATCCTGCAGACCTTCAAGGCGTTGCGCTTCATGGACGAGACGCTGTACCTGCGCTCGGGCTCGATCAACATCTTCAACGGCATCATCGGCCTCACCTTCTCCTGCGACGGCTCCCATTACATGCCCTGGGATGAGTTCCTCGACAAGAACATCGGCTTCTGGCTGGGCACCTCAAACGCCGGCTGAACCCTTCCTGGCGAATCCGGTCTGTCCTGGTGCTTAACCCATATGTCCGACCAGGACGATAGTTCGCCCCATGACCATCGCGATTCTGCTCTGCGCCATTCTCATTCTCGCCACCACGCTCATACATTACGAGTGTCTGCGCGGCCTGTCCGCCATCCTGCCCAGGCTCGCCGTATCCGACCGGGCGCGGGTCCTGTTCGGCGTCCTCGGCACCCTGATCGCACACATGCTGGAGATCATCCTGTACGGCGTGGCCTATTACTTCCTGCGCGATCATTTCAGCTTGGGCAACTTCGTCGGCCATTTCACCGACAGCTTCGCCACCTTCCTGTATTTTTCCGCGGAGACCTACACCTCGGTCGGTTTCGGCGACATCCTTCCCACCGGCATGCTGCGCATGGTGTGCGGTTTCGAGGCCCTGAACGGCCTCCTGCTGATCGGCTGGTCGGCCTCGTTCACCTACGTGTTCATGGAACACTTCTGGAATATCGACAAGGCCAGGAGAATCACGCCTACCTGAGCGGACGGAGACCCAATGAGGGCATGACAACGGTATGGATGTATTGAAAAACTTCGGTTTCGATCTGGTGGCCTTCCTGTTCAGCGCGACGCTGATCGGGGCCTACTACCTGTTCCTGTATCTGCGCCTGCGCAAGGATCCGACCTATACCATCCAGGGCGTCAACGAGCTGGCGCGCGCCCTCTGGGTGATCAACGTCATGAACAATCCAGCCAGGGATGTCATGGCGGTGCAGACCCTGCGCAACTTCATCATGGGCGCCTCGCTGATGGCCTCCACGGCCGCCCTGCTCATCATCGGCACCCTGACCCTGTCGGGCCAGGCCGAGAACATCGCGCACAGCTGGCATGTCTTGAACCTGATCAGCACCCATTCGGCGGAGATCTGGATCATCAAGGTGCTCTGCCTGCTGATCGACTTCATCGTCGCCTTCTTCGCCTTCGCCATGTCGGTACGCCTGGCCAACCAGGTGGTGTTCATGATCAACGTACCCGACCCCGGCGCCCACCCCAGCCTGTCACCGCACGGCGTGGGGCAGCGGCTGAACCGGGCCGGCGGCCTGTTCACCATCGGCATGCGGGCATTCTTCTTCGCGGTGCCGCTGGTGTTCTGGCTGTTCGGCCCGGTGTTCCTGGTGATCGCCACGACCTGGCTGGTGTACAGCCTGTACCGACTGGATCGCAGCGACCCTTCTTCCTAGACCGGACCGCGGCTTTCGCGCTTGGCGTTGGTCTTGCGCGCCATGGCCTCGGCCAGGGTGACGGTCTCGTACTTGGGCTTGTAGCCCGCGAACGCGTCGTACACGGTGCGAACCTTTTCGCCGGCGCTCTGGCCCTTGAAATCGCTCTTTTCCAGGGCCAGTTCGTCGGCCAGTTCGTTCCAGACCATGCCGTCGACCATCGGGATCAGCACAAAGTTGAGTCCGTCCAGGGTGGCGATCATGGGCTTGGCGACGTTGACCACGTACAGGACCACCTTCACGTCCGGGGCGAAAGCGGCCTGGTATTTCTCCAGCATCGACTTGATGTCGGCCAGGTCGTCGAGCGAGCCCGCCAGCAGCTTGATCTTGTCCGACTCGTCGGTCAGCATGACTGCGCCGATCAGCCCGACCACGGGCGGCTTGCGGCGGCCCTGGGCATCGGCGATCTCGCCCTCCACCACGACCAGGTCGCCCCGGTAGGCGTACCAGCCGGCGCCGGCAGCCTCCTTGAAGTTGGAGTTGTACAGCAGTTGGTCCTTCTCGTAGTTGTCCAGCAACATAATGTTCCCCTGGGGAAAGTGAATAAGCGATAAAGACACCGCAAAATCCGGGCCAGCCGGTAACCCCGCGTCGCCACAGGGTTTATTGCCCCAAGCCGACGCGGATTCGTGTCATTGCCAGGGCCATTGTCGCGAATGCGACAAGACCGGCCGACCCGGAAGCCGCACCGACACAGGGTTCCGGCTCCGGCACGGGTTTTGCGGGTAGATGGTTTGTTTGCCTTGGAGAACCCAACCGTGTCCACCTCTTTTGCTTCCATCCTGTCCGCTCTGAACGACGGTTCCGTGGTGCCTTACCTGGGCGCCGGCGCCCTGGCCGGGGTGATCGATCCCGCCAGCGGCCAGGCCATCCCGGCCGATTCCGACAGCCTGATCCTGGCCATGAACAATGGCCAACCGATGGCGCCCAAGCTGATGTACGAGTTCCCGCGCGCGGCGATGAACGTGGAACTCAAGCGCGGCCGCGGCGCGCTGACCAAGTTTCTCGACCGCACCTACCGCGACACCCCCTGGAGCGCCTCCGCGCTGCACACCTGGCTGGCCGGCCGCGGGCTGCCCTACATCGTCGACGGCAATCGCGACACCCTGCTCCAGCAGGCCTATGCCCACACGCCGCATACCCTGATCGTCGGCGTCGCCCGGATCAGCGCCTCGGCCTACCGGTTCAAGCTGTTCCAGTACGACGGCGACGCCTACCATGCCATCGACCCCGAGGCGGTCGATGTCAGCCTGCCGGTGCTGTTCAAGCCGCTCGGTACGCCGCTGCCTGAGTCCAACTACATCGCCTCGGACGCCGATTTCGTCGACTACATCACCGAGCTGATGGGCGGCTTCGCCATCCCGCCGTTCCTGAAACGCATGCGCCAGGGCCGCAAGTACCTGCTGCTGGGCATGCGCCTGAACCGCGACACCGAGCGCATGGTGCTGGCCGACATCACCTTCGGCCATGCCGGAGGCTGGGCCGTGATCCCGGATGCGAACGACAAGGAGAAGCGCTTCCTTGACAAGCTGGGCTTCGAACTGGTCCCGGCCTCTGTGGCCGACTTTCTCGCCGCGGCCGAACCCGAGCTGGCACTGGAAAGCGCGGCATGATCGACTGGGTGGACGCCGTGCATGGCCTCGGCATCGACGAGATGGACCAGACGCACCGTGAATTCACCGCCCTGGTGAACCTGCTCAACGAGGCCGACGACGCCGATTTTGCGGCGTTGTTCGGCAAGCTGCTCGACCACTCGCGCCAGCATTTCAGCAACGAGGGCCGGCTGATGCGCATCTCGCGCTTCCCGGCCCTGGGCGAACACGAGGGCGAGCATCACCGTGTCTATGGCGACCTCGTGCAGATGAATCGGGCGGTGCAGCGCGGCCGCCTGATGCTGGCCCGGGCCTATGTCCGGACCGGGCTGGCCGAGTGGTTCGGCCTCCACTTGGCGACCATGGATTCCGCCCTTGCCGCGCACCTAAAACGGACCGGGGAATCCAGAGCGACGATGACCGGGCAGGCCTTGCCCGTGCTGTCCTAGAGTTTCACCAGGGCGGCGGCCTGCTCCTCGCAGGCCAGCCGCATTGCCGGATCGAGCGCATCGAGCCAGCGCTTCGGAATAGCCGCGCGGCCGTACATGGCACCGGCCAGCATGCCGGCGATGGCGCCCGTGGTATCGGCATCGCCGCCCCGGTTGACCACGTCGACCAGGCAGGACTCGAAGTCGTCGGTGTCGAACAGGGCCTGAAACACCGCAACCACCGTGTCGGCGATGTAGCCGCTCGGGTTGGCCTGCTGGCGCACGGCGCGGAAGGTGAACTCGGGATGCAGCCGGGCCAGTGGATGCGCCCGTTCATGCAGCAGCCGGTATTTGTCAGCGCCACCGATAGCGTCGCGGACCATCAGGGCCAGACAGACGGTGCCGGCATCGGACAACGGATTGTTGTGGGTGATGTGAGCCTGGGTCAGGCAGGCCAGGCGCACCACCTCCTCGGGCTGGTTCAGGGTCGCCAGGGCCGCCGGCAACACCCGCATGGCGGCGCCGTTGCCGGCGTCGTGCTCGTTCTCGGGCATCTCGGTCTGGCCGGTCTCGCGAAAACGCAGCAGACCGCGCCGCACCGTGTTGCCGATGTCGACCGGCTTGGCCCGCATCCAGGCGTCGAAGGCCTCGGCCACCGGTTGCGCCTGGACCCGGCCCTGGGCCAGGATGGCGCTGCCGAGCGCCAAGGCCATGGTGGTGTCGTCGGTGACCTGGCCGACCTTCAGGTTCAGCCAGCCGCCACCTCGTATGGTGTCGTGGACCTTGTATTGCGCCGCGATCTCGCGCGGTGTCATGAACTCGACCGTGGCGCCCAGGGCATCGCCGACGGCCAGCCCGAGATAGGCGGCGATGGCGCGGTCGAGTGCGGCATTCACACCGTCAGGACTCCGTGTGGAAGCACTTGGCGTAATCCGCGCAGGCCTGGCAGGACGGCGCCGGGCAGACAGGGATGCCTTCGCGGTCGCAGATCTGCCGGTAGAGGAATTTTTTCCACTTCATGTCGCGGTCGTTCTTTGCCGCCAGGTGGGGGAAATTTTCCGTCATCAGACGGGACAGGTCCGCGCGCGCCCAGAGGCCGAGATCCTGCCAGAGGTGGTCGCCGGCCATGCAGGCGGCGGCAACGATCGCCGCCATCCAGACCTCTGAGGCATCGGCACCGGCACGACCTTCCAGCATCAGGCCGACCAGATCGTCGCGTTCCGGCGCCCGGACGGCATCTAGGCCGTCGCCGGCGGTGAGGCCGAGCGGACCGGAATCGGGGAAATGTCGGGACAGCAGTTCCGAGAACGCCTCCGGGTCGAGGCCGAGGCCGGGCGGCAAGGCCCCGACCCCGGTGGCTTGGCTGACCAGCATCTTCGCAAACAGGTCGTCGTTGGCCAGACCGGCGGCGTGCGCCATCAGCCGGCCATAAAGGTCGGCTCCGGTCTCCAGGCTGGCGAGGGTCGCGGCGATGCAGGTCATGATTACTTGCTCGGGTACTCGACCAGGATGTCCTCGTCGCGCAAGACCATCTGGCAGGCCAGACGCCAGGAGGTGTGCACGGTGTCGTCGACCTTCATGGCCTCGATCTGGTCCTGGGTGATCTTGCCCAGGTCCTTGAGCACGGTGATCTCGCGGTCGGTCAGGGGACCGCCCATGGGGCCCTTGCGGGACAGGTTGGTGACCTTGATCAGGCAGGTGCCGCACTCGCCGTCCTGGCAGGAGAAATCGATCGGGATATGGTTTTCCTTGGCCAGGGTGAGCAGGGACTTGGTGTGGCTGCCGGCCACCGCATAGACGGTCTTGTCCTTGTGCAGGGGACTGGAAAAAGTGATGTTGGGCATTACAAAACTCCGTTTCGTTAAAAAAGGTTAAAGACTCAAGATCCAAGGTTCAAGGTTCAAGGGTGAAGACGCTTCGGTTTTCCTTGCCTCCTGAACCTTGCTTCTGCCTAGCCAGGCCGCACCACCACCTCGCCGCCGAGCACCTGGGCCTGGCAGGCGAGCCGATGGTGCCGGCCGGCCATGTTTTCCTGCAGCACCTTGTCTTCCAGGACCGAGCGCTCGGACATGTTCGCCATGCCGGAAACGATCTTCATCATGCAGGTGGCGCACTCGCCCTCGCGGCAGCCGTAGGTGATCCCGGCGCCGACCTTTTCCGAGATCTCGATCAGACGGGTGCCGGCGGGCACGGTGACGGTGACGCCGATATCTTCAAATGTGACGTTAGCCTTGGGCATTCAAGTATTCCTTTGCTTGATGATTCTGAGCGTTGAGCTCTTCCATGGTGATGACCTTGCGGGTGACCTGGCCGGTCAGGTGCAGGGCCAGGTCGCGGCCGAAGGCGTGGCAAAGCGACAGTTCCTCATCGGTCGGGATGAGCTTGACCCGGACGCCCTTGACCGGCACCCGCAGCTTGAGCCCGCGCATGCGGTCTTCCAGCATGGTCACCGCCTCGCCGCTCCAGCCGTAGGAGCCGAACGCGGCGCCGAGCTTTTCCCGGACGTTGACCATGGTCAGCGAGGAGAGCAGGTCCCAGACCGGCTTGACGGCGTCGCCGTTGATGGTGGGCGACCCGAACGCGATGCCGTCGGCCTCCTCGACCAGATCGACGAAGGGCGCCACCTCGCCGCCCTGAAGGTCGAACAACGACACCCGCACGCCGTCGATCGCCTCGGCGCCGTCGCGCACCGCCTGGGCCATGCGGGCGGTGTTGCCGTAGGACGAGAGGTAGAAGATCAGCAGCGTCTTGGCCCGGTCGCCCGCCTCGTTGAGCAGCATCGGCTGGGCCAGCTGGCGATAGCGCCGCACGTAGTTGCCCGGCGCGTCGCGCAGGATCGGACCATGGGCCGGGGCGATCAGGCGCAAATCCAACGGCTCGATCAGTTCCAGGGCGTCCAGGACATGCTCGCGGAACGGCCGCATGATGTGCTGGTAGTAATACTCGAAGGAGAAGCGGAAATCGCCGACCCGGTCGTTGAACAGGCGCGGGTCGCAGAAATGGCAGCCGAACACGTCGCCGGAGAACAGGATGCCGTCTTCCACCAGCCAGGTGCACTGGGTGTCCGGCCAATGCAGAAAGGGGGTGTGCAGGAAATGCAGGCTGCGATCGCCCAGGGAGACGGTGTCTCCGGTCTTGGCCGTGGTGTAGACCAGTTCCTCGCTCTTGAGCAGGGCCTTCAGCATCATCTGGGCCTTGAACGAGATGTACAGGCGCGCATTGGGCGCCCGCCGCATCAGTTCCGGCAGGGCGCCGGTGTGGTCGGGCTCCAGGTGGTTGAGGACGATGACCTTGATCTCGTCGTAGGTAGCCACCTGCTCCAGGCGGGCGAAGAATGCATCGGCACTCGATTCCTTGACCGTGTCGATCACCGCGACGCCCTCCGAGCCGCGCACGCAGTAGGCGTTGTAGCTGGTGCCGTTGGCAGTCTTCAGGATGATGTCGAACTCGCGCAGATCGGGATCCAGCGCGCCGATCCAGTGCACTCCCTGGGCGAGTTCGACCGCATCGACGCTCATGGCCGTGCCGGCACCTGACAGGGTTCCGCCGCATGGGCACGCGGGCAGGTTTCCAGGTCGTCGTCGCCGATCTTCGACTGGCCGAGTCCGATCCAGGCCGCCACGGCCTCCTGGTCGAAGCCGACCCGGCAGTCGCCGGCCACTTCCATGAGCGGCCGCCGGATCAGCAGCGGGTCGGCCAGCATCAGCACCAGGGCCTCGGTCTCGGTCACCCGGGTGTGGTCGAGGAGGCCGTCGCGGATGCGCGGCGCCGAGAGGTTGAACCACTCGCTCACCGGCAGATCGCCGAAGAACGGCCGCAGACGCGCCGCCGTCCAGCGCTCGGTGAGCAGGTTGCGGGCCCAGACGGTATGGCCGGCGGCGGCCAGCAGCACCTTCTGCCTGGTGTTGTTGGCGCAGCCGGGCTTTTCGTAGAAGACGACGGTGGCCATGTGCTTCCCCGGATCGCCTCAGGCGACCTTGGCCGCCACGGCCGCCTGGTAGGTCGCTTCGACCGCCGCCTGGTACTTGGCCAGCATTTCCAGGGAAATGCCGGTCAAGGAGCCGGGCGGGTTCACCGCCGCACCCAGCTCGTCCAGGATCGCGCCCTCGATCGGGCAGATGCTGGCGCACTGGGCGTCCATGAAGTCGCCGATGCACTCCGTGCACTTGTCCGGGTCGATCAGGAAGTGCGGCGCGGCCTGGTAGATCGCATCGTTGGGACAGAGCGGTTCGCAGGCGTAGCAGTTGACGCAGGACTCGATGATTTCCAGTGCCATGACTTGTCTCCTTCTTTCTCAGGCCGCTTTCTGGGCCGATTCCGGCCGGGCTTCCAGCTTGCCGGCGGCGCGCATCTCTTCGTAAACCGCGGCGACCGCTTCCTCGATGGCCTCCATGGCATGCTCGCCGTTGGGCTGGATGCCGGCGGCCTCGAGCGGACCCCACGGCTCGTAGCCGACCTTGGAACAGAGCACGACCTCGCAGCCGGCCAGTTCGCGGATGGTCCGGTCGAGCGCGCTCTCGCCGTCGCCGCAGGTATCGCCGCCTTCGCAGAAGGGGATGGTCTTGCGGTGGCCGATGAAGCGCACGCCCTCGCCCGAAGCCTCGTAGATCAGGAATTCGCCGGCGTGGCCGAAGTGCTCGTTGATGACACCGCCGCCCTTGGTGGCCACGGCCATCAGCACCGGCCGGGTCTCGGCCTTGGCCTTGACGCCCTCGATGGCCACCAGCTGGGCCTTGACCTGGGCCACGGCGGCCCGGGCCTTGTCCTTTTCTTCCAGTTCCCTGGCGATCTGGGCATGGACCTCGGCCCGCTTGACCATGGCGGCCTCGTAGTCGATCTCCATGGTCTCGATCTTGTCCATGGTGAATTCGTCGCCGCGGTCCTCGCCCAGGAGGCCGACCGCGTCGGCGCGGCACTGGCGGCAGTGGCGCATCATGTTCATGTCGCCGGCGCAGGCATCCTGCAGCTTCTGCAGTTCCTCGTGGGTCGGGCTGGGCTGGCCCATCAGGCCGTAGAAGGTGCCGTGCTCGGGCTCGGCGATCAGCGGCATGACGTTATGCAGGAAGGCGCCCTTGCTCTTGACGATCTTCGACACTTCGACGAGGTGTTCGTCGTTGACGCCGGGGATCATCACCGAGTTGACCTTCACCAGGATGCCCTTGGCGGTCAGCATCTCCAGGCCCTTCTGCTGCTGCTCGATGAGGATGGCGGCACCCTCGCGGCCCATGATGCGCTTGTTCTTCCAGAACACCCACGGGTAGATCTGCGCGCCGATGTCCGGGTCGACGCAGTTGATGGTGATGGTGACGTGGTCGATGTTGTGCTTGGACAGCTCTTCCACCGACTCGGGCAGGGTCAGGCCGTTGGTCGACACGCACAATTTGATGTCCGGCGCCCGCTCCGTCAGTTCGCGGAAGGTGGCGAAGGTGCGCTCGGGGTTGGCCAGCGGGTCTCCGGGTCCGGCAATGCCCAGCACCGTCATCTGCGGGATGTTGGCGGCCACGGCCATGACTTTCTTCACCGCCTGCTCGGGGGTCAGCACCTCGGACACCACGCCCGGACGCGACTCGTTGGAGCAGTCGTACTTGCGGTTGCAGTAGTGGCACTGGATGTTGCAGGCCGGCGCCACCGCCACGTGCATGCGGGCGAAATAGTGGTGCGCCTGTTCGGAATAGCAGGGATGGTTGTGCACCTTGGCGCGGATGTGTTCCGGCAGGTGGCCCAACTGGTCGTCGGTCGAACCGCAGGAATGGGACGCGCAACCGCCGCTGGCGGCGCTTTGTTGGCTGGCATTGAGTACGGGCAGTTCCACGGTGCTTCCTCCTCAGGGATACACCCCCCTACTTGCAAGCCGCGTGCCGTGCCTGATCGCCGGCTTAACTCATTGTTTTTAAATGCCTGTAACAGGACCGGCTGGTCACACTGTCATAAACTGCACAGGTCCGCCGGACCGCCTTGTTATGAAGCCGACAAATACCGGTCAGGCGGCAATCGCCAGTTGTTCCGGGTCGAGCAGCAGAAACCGGGCCGGGCGCCCCGCTACCCGGTCGCCGTCATCGCTTACGATGACGATGCGCTGGCGGTCGTCGATGATGGCAGGACAGATCCCCTCGGCATGTTCGAAGCCCACCAGGCCGGGAACGCTGACACGATGCGCCGGCTCATCCTGATGACCGCTCCAGAACCAGACCTGGAATTGAACCCGCTCGCGTGCGACGGGACCTCCGATGAGCAAATAACCGCCCAGGGCGGCAAGGTAGGCCATGCCACGTATCCCGTTGCCGCCCAGGTCCAGCGTGGTCAGCGCGGCGGAGATTCGGGGCGGCGCGCCGGCCTCGAACATCTCGTTGACGTTTTCGACGCCGACGATGATGGCCCGATGGTCGATCAGAGGGCTGCGCAGGCCGATCATAAGCCTCTGCTGGTCTGCACTGATCTCCAGCGCCTCGATATTCAGGCCGCCGTCGGCCTTCACGTCGCGCACTTTCGCCGCCGCCGCCAGGGCCGGGTGGGTGGCCGACAACGCCGGCTTCAATCCGCCGACCACCCGGGTCTCGACGACACGGTCGCCGTCGATCCGGAATCGGACCAGTTTGTCGCGCGACTTCCTTTCGCCGCCGCCTGTGCGCGAATGCGAGGTGATGGCGTAGATGTTCCCGGACCGGTCCCGCGCCAGCCCTTCCAAGTCATCCAGTTTCCAGAAGGCATCGTTGAAATCTAGCCACCCCTGCTCGAGGGGTGTGCTGGCGGCGGCGCCATCGGGGCCGAGCTTGACCAGGCTGAACGGATGTTGTTTTTCATCCTCGACCACCAGGAAGCGGCCATCCGCAAGCTGCTGGATGGCCGATGGCTCATAGATACCCGTCAGTGGCTGGAACATGGGAATGGTTTCCGGTTTCATGATGTCTATTGTCGCCTGCCGCCAGGATTATGGTTGAGATCTGGGTGGCCCACATCGATTGCTGCGGCCTCTGTAACAAGTGGTAACACATGCTTACAAGCCGGCAACTCCACCGGCACAACCGGCGCGTAGTCTGGAATCGTAGTCAACTGATGGAGTCAATCATGAAATCCAGATATATCGCCCCAAGTCTGCTGATGGCAAGCCTGATCGCCTTGGCCAGCCCGGTTGCCATGGCGTCCGACGAACTGGCCGGCGCCCTGATCGGTGCCGGGGCCGGTGCGATCCTGGGGCACGCAATCGGCGGCCATGACGGCGCCGTCGTCGGTGGCTTCCTGGGTGCCGCGGTTGGCGCTTCGGCGGCCGACGACGATCATCGCTACTATCGCTCCTATCGCGAGCGTCCTTATGTGGTGTATGGCTCGCCCCGCTACTATGCCCCGCCACCTTACTGGCACGGTCCGCGTTATACCTATCGCTACTGGCGACATGACCGGGATGGTTGGCGCGACCGCGACCGGGATCATGACCGGGATGGCTGGCGGGACCGCGACCGCGACCGGGATAGTCGGCACGAGGGCCGCGGCCAACGTCACGATGACGGCTGGGATTATCGCAACTGGTAAGCTAGTTTGATCGTCCCGGTCTTGACACTCGAGGCCGGAGCAGCTTGATCAACGACAGGAGACTAGAGATGAAACGTTTTATCTTCGCTGCGGCCTTGGCTGCCGCCCCGGCCCTGGCCGCCGATGTCGGCGTGTCGATCAGCGTCGGCCAACCCGGTTTCTATGGTCACATCGACATCGGCGGTTTTCCGCCTCCGCAGCTAATCTACGCCCAACCCGTCATCGTTGAGCGTGTGCCCATGCGACGTCCGCCGATCTATCTGCGGGTACCCCCGGGCCATGCCAAACATTGGCGGAAGCACTGCCACGAATACCATGCCTGCGGTGAACGGGTTTACTTTGTCCAGGACGGCTGGTATAGCCGAGTTTACGTTCCCCGTTACCAGGAAAGACATCGTGTTCGCGGCGATGATCGGCGTGACGACCGCAGGGATGATCGCCATGACCAGCGCAGGAACGACCATCGGGGCAACGGGCACGATCGCTAGTGGCTAGGCGCCACGGTAGCGCCGAGCCCCTCAGAAGTGCGACTGCACGATCACGCTCAAGGCGTTTTCATCGGTCCGGAACGTCGAACTGTCACGGATGCCGTATTTCTTCTTCCAGTAGCTGTATTCAATGCCGACCTGCAGGGCCCGGTCAGGCCAGCCGAACGACTTGCCCAGGTCGTATTTCAGTTGCGGGTTGACATGCCAGTTGCTGGCATAGCCGCCGTCGGAATTGATGTTCCAGTCGATGAAGCCGTCGAAGCGCCAGCGCCCCCGGGTCACCGCCCAGACCGGGGTAACCTGGATCGTCCTGCCGTCCTGGCCGTGCAACGGAAAGCGGCGGTACAGATTGAGCTGGAAGAAATCGAAGCCGGGGATGGCCAGGTCGAAACCGGGGCCGGCCAGCAGGGTCTCGACGTCGCCCTCGCCAAATTCCAGTGTGGTCGCCAGCAGTACATCGCTTACCAGGCCCGCACCCATGCCTGTGCCGCTCAGCTTGGCGTAGCTGAAGCGCGGACTCAGCTCGCCGTAGTAGGTGTTGCCCCGGCCTTCGTTGAACCGGGTGGCGTCGACGAACATGAACAGGTCGCCGAAGCCCCAGCCGCTGGCATGCTCGTAGGTCAGCGTCAGGCGCGTCTCGGGGTCGACCCGGAAATGCCCTCCGGCAACCAGGGTCAGGCTGTTGTCCTGCCATTCCGGGTTTCCGGCGGCCGCTTCGGTCGCCACCAGGGTGGCCAGCAGGGCCCATCGGCAAGTCAGCTTGTCGCGTTTCATTTCGGTCATTCGCCGTGTGCAGATGGCCGCATGCTACTGCATAAAACGCCGCGCCACCCGGTGAGGCGCGGCGTTCGCGACGGTCGTCCTAGATCTGCCGCACCTTGATGTTCAGGGTCTGGATGCGGTAGGCGATCTGCCTCGGCGTCATATCCAGCAGCCTGGCCGCCTTGGCCTGTACCCAGCCGGCCTGTTCGAGCGCCGCGATGACCCGCTCACGTTCGTCCAGGTCGGGGTCGTCTAGGTCGACCTCGCGGGCCGGGCCGCTGCGGCTGGCCGAGACCCGTTCCTCGATGCCGGTGAGCAGCACCGAGTCGCGGTCGATGATGCCGTCCTCGCTCATCACCGCCGCCCGCTCGAGGCAGTTTTCCAGTTCGCGCACGTTGCCCGGCCAGTCGTGATGCATCAGGATGCGCATGGCCGAATCGGTCAGTTCCAGTTCGCGGCCCTGTTTGCCGCCGATCTTGCCGATCAGGAAACGGGAGATGTCGGGGATGTCTTCCATGCGTTCGCGCAGCGCGGGCAGGTAGATCGGCATCACGTTGAGGCGGTAGTACAGATCCTCGCGGAACTTGCCGTTGGCGACGTCGCCTTCGAGATCGCGGTGGGTGGCGGCCACCACCCGGACGTCGATCTTGATGGTGCGGGTGCCGCCGACCCGCTCCATCTCGCCTTCCTGCAACACGCGCAGCAGCTTGGCCTGGAAGGCGGCGGAGACCTCGCCGATTTCGTCCAGGAACAGGGTGCCGCCGTCGGCCTGTTCGAAGCGGCCCTTCTTCTGGTTCATGGCCCCGGTAAAGGCGCCCTTCTCGTGGCCGAACAGCTCGGATTCAAGCAGGTTTTCCGGCAGCGAGGCGCAATTGAGCTTGATGAAGGGGCCGCGCGCGCGCGGCGAGTTGTAATGGATGGCGTTGGCGATCAGTTCCTTGCCCGTACCGGTCTCGCCCCGGATCAACACGGTGGTGTTCCACTTGGCGACCTGGCGCACCTGCTCGAACACCCGGCGCATCGGCTGGGTGTGGCCGATGATGTTGTCGAAGCCGTATTGCGCGCGCACCGTGCGGCGCAGGCTGTCGCGTTCTTCCTT
Source organism: Hydrogenophilaceae bacterium (assembly GCA_041650095.1). GTDB lineage: Bacteria > Pseudomonadota > Gammaproteobacteria > Burkholderiales > Thiobacillaceae > Parasulfuritortus. Next base: position 18,755 of record JBAZLW010000009.1, read on the forward strand.
GAGTTCCTGGCGCTCGCTTTCGACCTCGCGCGACAGACGCACGCTCTGGCCGATCACGTTGGCGACCATCTCCAGGAAGCGCGCGTGTTCCTTCAGCTGGCTGCGTTCGTCGCTGGACGGTTGCGCGGCCAGCACGCCGGCGATGGTCTGGGCGACCCGGATCGGCACGCCGATGAAGGGGCCCTCGCTGTCGTAGATGCCCAGTTTGCCCCGGAAGCGCGGTTCATCGACGATGCGCCCCAGCACCACGCTGTCGCCCGCCTCCAGGACCATGCCGACCACCCCTTCGCCGGGCCCATAGCGGATGTCCTCGGTGCGTACCGTACGTAGGCCGTGCACCGCGACCACCTGCTGGTCGCCGGTTTCCGGATCGGCCAGGGTAACCATGCCGCGTTCAAGGCCGCCGCCTTCGTGCAATGCGCTCAGCACGCCGGCCAGGGTCTCCTTCAGGTTGAGTGAACGGGACAGCACCTGGCTGACCTGGAACAGGGTGTCCAGCTGTGCTTCGATTTGTTCGTTGCGGCGTCTGAGGCCGGTATCTCGGCTGTATATATCCATGATTTATGCCGTCGGTAGCTGGACACGGGCACGGCAACCGCCGCCCGGTGCATTGGCCATTTCGATCAGGCCGCCGTGGCTGGTGACCACGTCCTGCGCCGCAGACAGGCCCATGCCGATGTGCTGACGGTCGGCCCCCTTGGTGGTGAAGAAGGGTTCGAATACCTTGTAGCGCCATTCTTCCGGGATGCCCGGACCGCTGTCCTCGATCACCACCTCGACCCAGTCCGGCCTGGCCTGGGTAGTCAGTATCAGTTCGCGGCGCTCACCCCGGCTTTCGTGGATGGCGTCGATGGCGTTCTCCAGCAAGGCCTTGAACAGGATGGCCAGCCGGGTCGGACGACCGGAGAGAAGTGGCAGATCGGTCGGCCGCCATTCCACGGTGATGCCGTCGGCGAGCAGGCGCGGAGTGGCCATGCGCAGGGTGTCCTTGAGCAGTGCATTCAGATCGACCGGAGCGATCGTTTCGTCGGACTGGCTGGGAATGCAGGCACTCAAAGTGTCCAGGGTCTGGCTGCCGCTGGCCAGTGCCTCTTCCAGGCTGGCGGTCACGGCAGTGGTCGCGCCGTTGCCGGGCTGGCGTGCCAACATGCGTACCGCCGCAGCCAGCATGTTGAACGGCGCCTGAAGCTGGAAGATGGCGCCGGACAGGGTCTCGCGCAGGCTCTGGATACGCTCCTGTTCGGCCAGCACGGCGCGCAGCGCGTTGACCCGAATGGCCTCCTGCTGCTCCTTTAAGGCCGTGATGTCCTGAATCACCAGCAACATGTATTGCCGCCTGGCGGGCTCGTAAAACGCCTCGGCGCTGCCGTCCTGTTCATCGATCCAGGAACCGGAACAGGCGAACCAGCGCGGTTTTTGTCCCTCCGGGGTGTAGCGCACCTCGTGCCCTGCGAAACTGTGGCTTGTCTTGCGATTACGGTCGAATACCTCGCCCATGTCGGCATGCAGCGCGGCCAACAGGGTGGCGGCCGGCTCCGTGCCGAGCTCACCGATCAGCTTCTTGTATTCCTGGTTGTCCAGCACCACCCGTTCCTGCTCGTCGAGCATGACGATGGCTACCGGGGCAGCGTCGACCACAGACTCGATCAAGGCCTTCTGGTTCTGCACCTGGCGCTCCAGCCGGTGTACCTCGGTGACGTCGCGATGCATGCCCAGGTAATTGCTGGTCTGGCCCGATTCGTCGAGCACCGGGGTAATGGTGAGTTCGGCCAGATAGCGGCTGCCATCCTTGCGCCGGTTCACCAGGAGTCCGTTCCAGGGCCGCTGGCGCAGTATCTGTGCCCACAGGCTTTCATAAACCAGTTTGGGCGTGACCTTGTAGGACAGGACGGATTCGTTGTTGCCGACGATCTCGCCGCTGCTGTAGCCGGTCACCCGCTGGAAGGCCGGGTTGCAATACAGGATGCGGGCCTTGGCGTCGGTGATGGAAATGGCCAGGGCCGCCTGCTCGACGGCCTGGCGGAATATTTCCTGCGGGATCGACGGGTCGGGTCCGCTATCCGTCTCGGTACGGCTGGAGTTGTTCATCTGGCAATTTTTCAGAAATTGATAATGACGTACTAGCAACTACCGTGCCTGACTTACAGATCCCTGTCATACCAGGCCATGACAGCAATTTTGTCGTTTTCACGACAGCCGGGCGGGCTGTGGAAGTACCACGACAAGGCATCAATGCCCCTGATTGGTGCATGGGTACGCAAAGCCTTGAAATTCCGTGCCACGGCATGGTGCGCACCACTGGCATGGTAAATGCGATGGACAGGTCAGGAGGCCCATTATCGTGACCGAATATCTGCTACTACTGATTTCCACCGCATTGGTGAACAACGTCGTCCTGGTGAAATTCCTGGGCCTGTGCCCGTTCATGGGCGTGTCCAGGAAGATGGACAGCGCCCTCGGCATGGGCATGGCCACCACCTTCGTACTGACGCTTGCCACCGGTGCTACCTGGCTGCTGGAGCACTGGCTGCTGGCGCCGCTGGGCATCCAGTACCTGCGCATCCTGGCCTTCATCCTGGTCATCGCCGCCACCGTTCAGTTCACCGAGATGGTCATCCGCAAGGTCAGCCCCGGCCTCTACCAGGTGCTGGGCATCTACCTGCCGCTGATCACCACCAACTGCGCCGTGCTCGGGGTCGGCCTGCTCAACGTCCAGGAAGGCCATGTCTTCCTGGAAAGCCTGCTCTACGGCTTCGGCTCGGCGCTCGGCTTCACCCTGGTCCTGCTGTTGTTCGCCGGCCTGCGCGAACGGCTGGCCCTGGCCCAGGTTCCCGACACCTTTGCCGGGGCGCCGATCGGATTCATCACCGCCGGCCTGCTCGGGCTGGCCTTCATGGGCTTCGCCGGCCTGGTATAGGAGGATACCGATGATCGCCGCCATCGCCAGCTTGACTACTCTCGGCCTCGTGCTGGGCTTCGGCCTCGGCGTCGCCGCGCGCAAATTGAAAGTGGAAGGCAACCCCCTGGTTGCCGAGCTGGAATCCATGTTGCCCGGCTCGCAATGCGGCCAGTGCGGCTACCCGGGCTGCACCGGCGCCGCCCAGGCACTGGCCGACGGCAACGCCCCGGTCACCCTGTGCCCGCCTGGTGGCCGCGACCTGGTCGTGCAACTGGCCGCCAAGATGGGCGTCGAAGCCGACCTGTCCGGGGTGAAGGACAGCGTGCCGAGCATCGCCGAGGTACGCGAGGAACTCTGCATCGGTTGCACCCGCTGCTTCAAGGTCTG
>JBAZLW010000010.1:0-21093 GCA_041650095.1 Hydrogenophilaceae bacterium
GCATGTGTGCAAGATCGTAGCCCAATTACTCAGTCCCTGCCTTCATGGCCTTCACGCCAAGCGAATTGCAGCGTTACAACGCTGCGTCGAGTCATTGCTGTTGGCGGCGTGCTGAGCTTGTCGTCGCTGGCCTGTTCGTTGAACAGCAATGCGCACTTCAAACACCGCCTCAAGAGCGTGGACAGGCTGCTGGGCAACCCTGCGCTGCACGCCGCGCGTATTGGGCTGTACGCTGCGCTGGCAAGGCAGTGGCTGAGCGGCATCAAGCAAGTGCTGGTTGTCGTGGACTGGTCAGATCTCACCACCGATCAACGCTGGCATCTGCTGCGCGCCAGTGTGGTGGTGGAGGGGCGCAGTCTGACCCTGTACGAGGAGGTCCATCCCCAGAAACGCTATGGCCATCCGACGGTGCATCACCTCTTTCTGTGCCGGCTGTCTCGCGTGCTGCCAGCGGGATGCCGCCCGATCGTGATGACCGATGGAGGCTTCCACGCCAGCTGGTTCAAGCTGGTGAGCAAACGGGGCTGGGCCTTCGTGGGCCGTTTACGCGGCCGCGATCTGGTGCGGCAAGGGGAAGGCGACTGGACATCGATCAAATCGCTGCACAGCTTGGCGTTACCGACCTCGCGGGACTTGGGGCGCTATCAGTATGTGCGCAGCAACCCGATCGATGTGCGGCTGGTACTCAGCCAGCGCCCTGCCCGTGGGCGGCACCGGATGAACATCTATGGTCGTCCGCGCACGGGCCGCAGCAGCGCCAAGAATGCCCTGAGCGCCAAAGAACCTTGGCTGCTGGCAACCTCCCTCGACCTTGACCACCTGGCACCCGACAGCGTGGTCAGTCTGTATGCACAGCGCATGCGCATCGAGCAGTCCTTCCGGGATACGAAGAACCTGCGTGTCGGCCAGGGCCTGGAGTCCGCTCGCTCACGATCCCGCGAACGCTGGCAGATGTTGCTGCTGATCGCTCATCTGGGCGCCTTCGTGCAACGCCTCATCGGCGAGGCGGCAAAGGCCAGCCAGTTGGAACTGAATTTCATGGCAACGCGCCGACAAACACGCGCAGAAATCTCGGTGATCACTCTGGGCAGACGCATCCTGAACGCCCCCGCTCAGTGGCTTCATCGTCTCCAGCCAGGGGCTTCAATTCACGCTATCAGGCTTCAGGCCGCTAATGCTTGCTGCTTCGGTAGGCCATGAAAATGCGGGGAAACCTCAGGGACAGACCACGATTTCAGCCTGTCAGCCCTGTTCCTTAGCCCAAGTATCCTTCAGCCCCACCGTCCGGTTGAACACCAGCTTCTCGCCCGGCTTGTGCTCGAAGCGATCGGCGCAGAAATAGCCCATGCGCTCGAACTGGTAGCGGGTTTCCGGAGCCGCGTCCTGCACCGCCGGCTCGACCCAGCCCTGCACCGTTTCCAGCGAGTCCGGGTTGAGGAATTCCAGGAAGTCGCGGTCCTTGTGGCCGTCCGGCTCGGGGTCGGTGAACAGGCGGTCGTATAGGCGGATTTCGGCCGCCAGCGCATGTTTGGCCGACAACCAGTGGATGACGCCCTTGACCTTGCGGCCGACCGGATTCTTACCCAGCGTCTCGTGATCGATGGAACAGCGCAGTTCGACCACCTTGCCGTCGGCGTCCTTGACCGCCTCGTCGCACTTGATGACATACGAGTAGCGCAGGCGCGCCTCGCCGCCTACGGTCAAACGCTGCCAGCCGGCGGGCGGGTTTTCGCTGAAGTCGTCCTGCTCGATCCAGATTTCCGGGCCGATGGGTACGTCGCGCTCGCCGAACTCGGGGTGATGGGGGTGGAAGCCGGCGGCGCGGCTGGCGGTGACGCCGTCCTGGTAGTTGGTCAGCACCACCTTGAGGGGCCTGACCACCGCCATCACGCGCGGCACCTTGGACTCGAGGTCGTCGCGGATGGCGCTTTCCAGCACCGCCATGTCGACGATGTTCTCGGATTTAGAGATGCCGATGCGGCGGGCGAATTCGCGGATGCCTTCCGGGGTATAGCCGCGCCGACGCATGCCGTGCACTGTGGGCATGCGGGGGTCGTCCCAGCCGTCGACGAATTTCTGCATCACCAACTGGTTCAGCTTGCGCTTGCTGGTGACGGTGTAGTGCAGTTCCAGGCGGGAGAACTCGATCTGTTGCGGATGGCTGGGCACCGGCAACTGGTCGAGCACCCAGTCGTAGAGCGGCCGATGGTCCTCGAACTCCAGGGTGCACAGCGAGTGGGTGATGCACTCCAGGGCATCCGATATGCAATGGGTGTAGTCATACATCGGGTAGATGCACCAGGCATCGCCGGTACGGATGTGATGCGAGCGCTTGATCCGGTAGATCACCGGATCGCGCAGGTTGATGTTGGGGCTGGCCATGTCGATCTTGGCCCGCAGGGTCTTGCTGCCGTCGGGGAACTCGCCGGCCTTCATGCGCCGGAACAGGTCCAGGCTCTCCTCGACCGAACGGTCGCGATACGGGCTATGACGGCCTTTCTCTGTCAAGGTGCCGCGGTAGGCGCGCATCTCCTCGGCCGTCAGGTCGCAGACGAAGGCCTTGCCCTGCCGGATCAGGTCCTCGGCATAGTCGTACAGGGCCTGGAAATAGTCCGACGCCCAGCGCACCGGCCCGTGCCACTGGAAACCCAGCCAGCGCACATCATCCTGGATCGCCAGGGCGTATTCCTCGGTCTCCTTCTCCGGATTGGTATCGTCGAAGCGCAGGTTGCAGGTGCCCTGGTAATCCTGGGCCAGGCCGAAGTTCAGGCAAATCGACTTGGCATGGCCGATATGCAGGTAGCCATTAGGCTCAGGTGGGAAGCGGGTCGCTACTGTCCGATGCTTGCCGGAGGCAAGATCGCCGTCGATGATGGTGCGGATGAAATGCGGGACGGGCGTGGTGTCGGGCATGATTATTTGATATAAAGGCAGGCGTTTGCTGGAAGTGAAAGACTCCCGAGCCACTTGAATTTTATTGCCGCGGAGTATCGTGGCAACACATTCGGAAAAGTATATCACCAATGAAAATCAGTCGATTTGCACTCATCTTCTGTTGCCTGCTGCCCGGCCTGGCATTTGCCGCAGCCACCCTGCCGGAAGCCTCGCTGCTGTTCAAGCAGGGACAAAACGCCAAGGCTCTGGACAAGGTAGAAGGTTATCTTGCCGGCAATTCCAAGGATCCCCAGGGGCGTTTCCTAAAAGGCCTCATCCTGGCCGAGTTGAATCGCACCCAGGATGCGATCAACACCTTCAGCGAATTGACCGACGACTACCCCGAATTGCCTGAGCCCTACAACAATCTGGCCGTGCTGTACGCCTCCCTGGGGCAGTATGAACGGGCGAAAGCCAGCCTGGAAAAGGCCATCCGCACCCATCCGAGCTATGCCACCGCGCATGAGAACCTAGGCGACATCTACGCCAAGATGGCCTCGGTTGCCTATGACAAGGCCCTGCAACTGGACAAGGGCAACACCTCGGCCCAGATGAAGCTCGCTCTGGTCAAGGACATCTTCACCCCGGCCAGTCTCGAAAAGGCCAAGCCGGCCAGCCGGCCCGGCACGGTCAAGACTGCGACGCTCAGCCAGGAAGCCTCGGTCACCCGTGACATGCACCCCGCTCCGCCGGTCAAAACCATCGACACAACGGCGCCCAGCACGGTTGCCCTGACCAAGACCGTCGAGGACTGGGCCGCTGCCTGGAGCCGTCGCGACGTGCCGGCCTACCTGTCCTATTACGCGGCCAATTTCGCCACTCCGGGCAAGATGAGCCGGGCGGCATGGGAAGACCAGCGCCATCAGCGGCTGACCAAGCCCGAGTACATCAAGGTCGAGGTTTCGGACCTGACGGTCAAGGGCAACGCCACCCAGGCGACGGTCAGTTTCAAGCAGCAATACGAGTCCAACTCGCTGAAAAGCACCGCCCGCAAGACGCTGACCCTGGAAAATCAGGCAGGAAGCTGGAAGATCACGTCTGAACGTTAACCCCTAGTGACTCCCCAGATGCGTTTCTCTCTGCCGGCAATCATCTGCCTGGTGTTCCTGACCACCAGTTGCGGCCAGAGCGAGGAGATCCGGATCGCTTCGGCCGACGTGAATCACTACAGCCCTTCGCTGGATCATCTGGTCGCCTCGACCATCGAGGACATCCGCGCCAGCCGGACCGACTCGGCCCTGGCCAATGTCGATCGTCTGATCGCCATGCGCCCCGACTTCAAACTGGCCTACCTGATCAAGGGCGATCTGCTGCAGGCCAAGGCGGGTTCACCGGCCTCGTTCGGGGGGGGGGCGAAAACGCCAAACCGGGCAGCACTCGACGATCTGAAGGACGAGGCCAAGGTCAGGCTGATGCGTTACCTGGACCAGCCCGATCCCGACAAGTTGCCCAAGCAGATACTGCAACTCTCCGCCAACCAGAAGTACGCCCTTCTGGCCGATGCCAGCCGGGCCCGGCTGTACATATTCGAAAACGTCAATGGCGAACCCCGATTGATCCGGGACTATTACGTTTCGGTTGGTCGCAACGGCGTCGATAAGCATACCGAAGGCGACAAGAAGACCCCCTCCGGGGTCTATAACGTGACGGCCGAAAAGCCCCGCCGTGAGTTGACGCCGTTCTACGGCGCCGGCGCCTTCCCGCTCGATTATCCCAACGAGTGGGACGCCAGCCAGGGCAAGAGCGGCCACGGCATCTGGCTGCACGGTGTCCCGCCCAATACCTATAGCCGCCCGCCCAAGGCCAGTGAAGGCTGCCTGGTCGTCGCCAACCCGGACTATCGGGAAATCGCCCGCTTCATACAGCCGAACGCCACCCCCATCGTCATCGCCGACCAGACCGAATGGCTCGACCGCACTGCCTGGCTGGCCACCCGGAAGGAAATCATGACGGCCATCGAGGCCTGGCAGTCCGATTGGCAACATCAGAATGCCGACCGTTTCCTGAGCCGCTACACCGACCGTTTCCTGAGCCGGGCAGGCCGCGCCTGGGCTGACAGCAAACGCAAGAATATCGTTCAGAAAAGCTGGATTCGGGTCGGTCTGTCCGAACTCAGCCTGTTTCTTTACCCCTCCGACGATCTTGCCGTGCTGAACTTCACCCAGACCTACGACAGTGACACGCACCGCGACGTGACCCGCAAGCGTCTTTATCTCAAGCTGGACAACCGCCAGTGGCGCATCGCCCTGGAAAAGAGCCTGGAAGCCGCGCCCAGCATTGCCAGCAACAACTGATTCTCTTTCCGACAGGACATTCACCATGGTCAAGCTGCACACCAACCAGGGCGTCATCACCCTGCAACTCGATGCCCAAAAGGCGCCCGACAGCGTCGCGAACTTCCTGCAATACGCCCGGGAAGGCCACTACGACGGCACCATCTTTCACCGCGTGATCGACGGCTTCATGATCCAGGGCGGCGGCTTCACACCGGACATGGAACAGAAACCGACCCGCCAGCCGGTCCAGAACGAAGCCCACAACGGCCTCAAAAACACGACCTACACCATAGCCATGGCGCGTACCCCGAACCCCCATTCGGCCACCAGCCAGTTCTTCATCAACGTCAGCGACAACGGCTTCCTCGACTATACCGAGCCCACCGCGCAAGGTTACGGCTACTGCGTATTCGGCAAGGTGGTCGACGGCATGGCCGTGGTCGACAGCATCAAGAAGGTCCGTACCGGCTCCCGCATGGGCCATCAGGACGTGCCGGTCGAGAACGTGGTGATCGAACGGGCGGAAGTGGTTGAAGGCTGATACGCCGCATAGCCTCTTTCTGTCCGACCTGCACCTGGCGCCGGAACAACCGGCGACAGTGGCATGTTTTCTCCACCTGATCGATGAAACGGGCCCGGTCGCCGAGGCGGTCTACCTGCTCGGCGACCTGTTCGAGGCCTGGCCGGGCGACGATTTCCTCGTTGCCGAATTTCCCGCCGGGATTGTCCAGGCGCTACGTCGCCTGAGCGACCGGGGCAGCCGACTGTTCCTGGTCCATGGCAACCGGGACTTCATGCTCGGCAGCGAATTCTGCCGGGCCACCGGCGCCACCTTGCTGCCGGATCCCAGCGTGATCGACCTGTACGGCCAGCCCACCCTGGTCCTGCATGGCGACAGCCTGTGCACCGACGACTTGGTCTACCAGCAATTCCGCCAGCAGGTCCGCAACCCGGCCTGGCAGCAGGCGGTCCTCACGAAACCCCTGGCCGAGCGCCTGGCCATCGCCCAGCAGATGCGGCTACAGAGCGAGTCGGACAAGGGCGGCAAGAGCAACCTGATCATGGACGTCAATGCCGAGGCCGTGGCCGAGGCCTTCCGGCAATCCGGCTGCCGGCGCATGATCCATGGCCACACCCACCGCCCCGCCCGGCACGACCTGAGCGTCGATGGCCAGGCCTGCGAACGCTGGGTACTGCCAGACTGGTACGACGGCAAGGGCGGCTACCTGCGCTGCGATGGCACCGGCTGCGCCTTGGTCGATTACTAGCGCAGCGCCAGCCCGCGCTCCAGGGGTCGATACTGGATCAGTGCCCCAAGCCGCGTGCCAGGTCGGCCTTCAGGTCGGCCACCGATTCCAGCCCCACCGCGATGCGGATCAGGCCGTCGCCGATGCCGGCAGCCGCCCGTTGTTCAGGCGACAGGCGGCCGTGGGTGGTGGTGGCGGGATGGGTGATGGTGGTGCGGGTATCGCCCAGGTTGGCGGTGATCGACATCAGCCGGGTCTGGTCGATCACCTTCCAGGCCGCATCCTTGCCGCCGGCCAGCTCGAAGGCAACGATGCCGCCGCCGGTGCTTTGCTGGCTCATGGCCAGGTCATGCTGGGGATGCGAGGGCAGCCCCGGGTAGAGCACCCGCTCGACCCCGGGCTGCACCTCCAGCCAGGTCGCCAGTTCCATGGCGTTGGCGGAATGGGCCTGCATCCGGATCGGCAGGGTCTCCATGCCCTTGAACAGGACCCAGGCATTGAACGCCGATAGGGTTGGGCCTGCCGTACGCAGGAAGGTGTAGACCCCTTCCAGCAATTCCTTGCCGCCCAGCACCGCCCCGCCCAGCACCCTGCCCTGACCGTCCAGGTATTTGGTGGCGGAGTGAATGACGATGTCGGCGCCCATCTCCAAAGGCCGCTGCAGGATCGGGGTGCAGAAGCAGTTGTCGACCGCCAGCCAGGCGCCGGCCTCATGGGCGATGGCGGCGATGGCGCGGATGTCGCTCACCTCGGTGAGCGGATTGGACGGCGACTCCAGGAAGAACAGCCTGGTCTCCGGCCGCGCGGCGCGACGCCATGCCTCCGGGTCGGTCGGCGAGACGAAGCTGGTCTCGACGCCGAACCGGCTCAGTATGTTGCTGAACAACTGCACCGTGGAACCGAAGATCGAGCGCGAGGCGACGACATGATCGCCGGCCTTCATCAGGCCCATCACGGTGGCCAGGATGGCGGCCATGCCGGAGGCAAAGGCGACGCAGCGTTCGGCCCCCTCCAGGGCGGCCAGGCGCTGCTCGAACATGGTCACCGAGGGGTTGGTGAAGCGGGCGTAGATATTGCCCGGCTCGGCCCCGGAGAAACGCGCCGCAGCCTCGGCGGCGCTGCCGAAGACGAAGCTGGAGGTCAGGAACATCGCCTCGGAGTGCTCCTGGTATTCGCTGCGCAGGGTACCGGCGCGCACCGCCAGGGTGGCGGGGTCGAATTCAGCCGTCATGCCGGTACCAGTCCCCGTGCCTGCAGCAGGTCAACCACGCGTCGCACCGATTCATCCAGATCCGTCAGCGAGGTATCGATGACCAGCTCGGGCTGCTCGGGTTCCTCATAGGGTGAAGAGATGCCGGTGAATTCCTTGATCAGACCCTGGCGCGCCTTGGCATACATGCCCTTGACGTCGCGCGCCTCGCACACCCCCAGCGGGCATTTGACGTACACCTCGATGAAATCGTCACCGACCAGCTGACGTACCCGGTCGCGATCGACGCGCAGCGGCGAGATGAAGGCCGTCAGGGCGATGACGCCGGCCTCGGTGAACAGCTTGGTCATCTCGCCTATGCGGCGGATATTCTCGGTCCGGTCCTCGATCGAGAAGCCCAGGTCGGCACACAGACCATGGCGGACGTTGTCGCCGTCGAAGACATAGGTCCGGCAGCCGGACTGATGCAAGGCCTCCTCGACCGCGTGGGCCAGGGTGGACTTGCCGGCGCCGGACAGGCCGGTGAACCAGACCACGCCCGAATGATGGCCGTTCATGATCTCACGCCGGGCACGGGTGACCGTGGCGTGGTGCCAGACCACGTAAGGTGAGGTTTCCGCCATGCTTATCCAGTCGCCAGATTGAGGTCCAGTTGCCGGGTCGGCAGCGACGAGGCCACCGGCACGGAGCCGTCGCGCATGCCTTCCAGCCTGGCCAGGTATTCTTCCGAGACATCGCCGGTGACATAGCAACCATCGAAGCAGGAAGAATCGAACTCGATGAGTTTCGGATTCACTTCCTGGACCGCCTTGATCAGGTCGGCCATATCCTGGTAGATGACCGCATCGGCCCCGATCTCCAGGGCGATCTCCTCGTCGGTGCGGTTATTCGCCAGCAGTTCGCGCCGGGTCGGCATATCGATGCCGTAGACATTGGGGAAACGCACCGGCGGACTCGCCGAGGCAAAATAGACCGCGCGGGCGCCGGAATCGCGCGCCATCTGGATGATCTCCCGGCTGGTGGTGCCGCGCACGATGGAATCGTCGACCAGCAACACATTCTTGCCGCGGAATTCCAGCGACATGGCATTGAGCTTCTGACGCACCGACTTCTTGCGCACCGACTGGCCCGGCATGATGAAGGTGCGGCCGATGTAGCGGTTCTTGATGAAGCCTTCCCGATAGGAAATGTTCAGCTTGTTGGCCAGTTGCAGCGCCGATGGCCGGCTGGTATCCGGGATCGGCACCACCACGTCGATCTGCAGATGGCCGTAGTCGCGCTTGATCTTCTCGGCCAGGTATTCGCCCATGCGCAGACGGGTTTCATAGACAGAGGCGCCGTCGATCACCGAATCCGGTCGGGCGAAATAGACGTATTCGAAGATGCAGGGGGTAAATTTCGTCTGCATCGTGCACGGTTGGTTATAGACATGGCCATCCAGGGTGATCAGCATGGCCTCGCCGGGAGCGACGTCGCCCTCGACGTGGAAACCGTTCGCCTCCAGGGCCACGCTCTCCGAGGCGACCATCCAGTCCTGGCCAGCCGAGGTCACCTGGGTGCCGAACGCCAGGGGACGGATGCCATGCGGATCGCGGAAGGCCAGCAGGCCGAAACCGGCGATCATGGCAACCACGGCATAGGCGCCCCGGCAGCGCCGATGCACGCCGGCCACGGCCGTGAAGACGTCGTCCACGGTCAGCCGGTGGCCGCGCACCGCGGCCTGGAGTTCGTGCGCCAGGACGTTCAGCAGCACTTCCGAATCGGAAGCAGTGTTGACGTGGCGCAGGTCCTCCATGAACAGGTCTTCCAGCAACTCCTCGGTATTGGTCAGGTTGCCGTTGTGGCCCAGCACGATGCCGAACGGCGAATTGACATAGAAAGGCTGCGCCTCGGCCGGGCTGGCGGCGGAACCGGCGGTGGGATAGCGGACATGGCCGATGCCGGCATTGCCGATCAGGTTGCGCATGTCGCGGGTGCGGAACACGTCGCGCACCATGCCCATGCCCTTGTGCATGTGGAACTTGCTGCCGTCGGCGGTGACGATGCCGGCGGCATCCTGGCCGCGATGTTGCAACAACTGGAGTCCGTCATAGAGCAACTGATTGACGGGTTGGCTGGAAACGACACCGATGATTCCGCACATGGCAGCACCTATGCAAAACGGATCAGGGCTGCCAGATCCTTCGGCAGCCAGGGAATGACTTTTAGAGCGACGATTTCCAGCGGGCCATGCACCAGCGAGGCCCGCCAGGCCTCGGAACGCGGCAGCGCGGTCAGCCCGGCCACCAGCGTCAGCAACACCAACAGCACGGCCGCTCGGACCACCCCGAACAGCATGCCCAGCATGCGGTCGAGACCGCCCAGGCCGGCCAGCTTCAACAGGCTCGCCAGCATGGCTGCCAGCAGATGGGCCAGGATCAGCACGCCGATGACGATCAGCACGATGGCCGCCGCCTGGCGCAGCCCCTCCTGGGCGATACCCGGGATCAAGCCCGCCAGGGCCGGCGAGAACGCCCGGGCCGCCAGAAAGGCGACGATCCAGGCCGCGAGCGAAAACGCCTCGCGCACGAAACCGCGCATCAGGCCCATGACGAGCGAGCCGGCCAGGACGGCCAGGGCGATCCAGTCGATGGCGGTCACCCTGGAAACCTCGGTTGAACAGGGATGCATCGCGCGTTCAGTGCGGCGCAGGGCCAGGCGCACCGACGAGGAATGGTCGTTCCATTCCGAGAAGGCACAACGCCGCCATGCGTTGCGATGGATGTGCGAGGCGCCCTGTAGCGGCCCACCCGGAGTGAGAACAGCATGCGAACCAATTCCGTCGACAGGGTCATGTAGCCATCCCCACCGAGAAGCGGTCGACCGAGGTATCCAGGGTCATGGCTCGACCAGCACATTATCCAGCCCCTTGGCCTTCAGCTTGGCCTGATAGGCGAGCGCCTTGTCGCGCTCGGGGACCGGCCCAACCCGAACCTTGTACTGGCTGCCGACCTGGGTGGACGAGGACTTGAATCCGGCCGCCTTGGCCTTGGCGATCATCTGTGCGGCATTGGCCTGACTGGAAAACACCCCAAGTTGCAGGAAATAGGCGCCGGCTGGCTTGTCCGTGGCGACCGGTTTGGCCTCGACTGGTTTGGCCTCGGGCCTGGGCTCTGGTTTGCTGGCCACTTTGTTCGCCGTAAGGGGCTTGGCCACGGGTTTGGCTTCCGGCTTGTCGACCGGCGCCACCTTCACTTCAGGTTTGGCTTCAGGCTTGTCGATCTCTTGCGGCTGGCTCTCAGGGGTCGTCTCCTCCAGAGCCGGCTCGGAACTGGTCACCACCGGGGCAGGCATGGCTGCCGGTTCAAATGGCGTCTTCTGATCGGGAATCCGGATATCGACCTTGTCGCCCAGGGGACGCGGTTCGGAGTCGAACACCATGGGCAGGACGACCACGGCCACCAGGGCCAGCGCCACCGCGCCGACCAGGCGGCGACGGGCCCGCCGTCGCAGGGCCAGTTCTTCCGCAGTAGGGGTTGTTTCAGCCATCTTGATTGTCCGGGATGAGCGCCATGACCTCGGCGACCGTATGGAAGGAACCAAAGGCTGCAATTGTATCAGCCGGCCCGGCCTCCTGACAGGCCGTGCACCAAGCCGTGCCGACGTCCGGACAAGCCGTATGAGGCAGGCCACGGGCGGCGAACAACTCGGCCAGCGCGGCGACCGGTCGGCCGCGCTGGCCGTCGAGCCCGGCCAGGAACCAGTGATCGATCACCCCGGCCAGATGTTCGATCACCCCGGCGGCGTCCTTGTCGGCCAGCATGGCGAACACCGCCAGACGACGTCCACCTCCCGGCAGAGCGGCCAAGCTGGCTGCCAGCGCCCGCGCGGCATGAGGGTTGTGGGCGACGTCGAGGATGCGCAGCGGGGTCACCCCGACCACCTGGAAACGCCCGGGTATCCTGGCCCGGGCCAGGCCGGAACGGAGCGCGGCCATGGTCGCCGGCAGGCGTTCGCGCAGGGCGTCCAGCGCTGCGATGGCTGCCGCGGCATTGCCGAACTGGTGTTCTCCCGGCATCCCGGGCAGCGGCAAGGCCGGATAGACACGCCCCTCGACCCGGCAAAGCCAGTCTGTTGCGCCGCGCTCGACCCGGAACTCATGGCCCAGCCTGAGCAGGTGGGTACCGATGTTCCGGGCATGGCGCAGCAGACTGGCCGGTGGTTCCGGATCGGCACAGATCGCCGGACGGCCCGGCCGGAAAATCCCCGCCTTCTCATGGCCGATCGATTCCCGGTCGCTGCCTAGGTAGTCCATGTGATCGAGATCGACCGGCGTCACCACGGCGCAATCGGCATCGAACAGGTTTACCGCGTCGAGTCGGCCGCCCAGGCCGACTTCCAGCACGGCGACATCGATCCCCTGGCGCTGGAACAGCCACATGGCCGCCAGGGTGGTATGTTCGAAATAGGTCATGGAAATGTCACCGCGAGCCGCTTCGACCGCGTCCAGGGCCTCGACGATGATGTCGTCGGTCAGCTCGCGCCCGGCCACACGGATCCGTTCGTTGAAACGCAGGATATGCGGCGAGGTATAGCGGCCGACCCGGTAGCCGGCTTCAATCAGCATAGCCTCCAGATAGGCACAGACCGAGCCCTTGCCGTTGGTGCCGGCAACCGTGACGATTGGAAATGCCGGCCGCACGCCCAGCCGTTGCCAGACCCGCCCTACCCGCTCAAGGCCGAGGTCGATGGCCTTGGCATGGCGCAACTCCAGGCTGGCCAGCCAGCCCGGCAATCCCGTGGGGGAAGTCCCCCCGGAGGTGCTCACGTCAGGCGGAGGGACGACGCATCAGTTGCGCCAGCAGATTGGCAACAGTGGCCCGCATTTCACGGCGATCGACGATAAGATCGACGGCGCCATGAGCGAGCAGGAACTCGGCGCGCTGGAAGCCTTCGGGCAGGGTCTCGCGTACCGTCTGCTCGATCACGCGCGGGCCGGCAAAACCGATCAAGGCCTTGGGTTCGGCGATGATCACGTCGCCCAGCATGGCGAAGCTGGCCGAGACGCCGCCCATGGTCGGGTCGGTCAGGATGGAAATAAACGGCAGGCGATGGGCGGAGAGCTGGGTCAAGGCCGCCGAGGTCTTGGCCATCTGCATCAGTGACAATAGGCCTTCCTGCATGCGCGCGCCACCGCTGGCCGAGAAGCAGACGAACGGGCAGCGGGCCTCCTGGGCCGCCTGCACGGCGCGACTGAACCGCTCACCCACCACCGAACCCATGGAACCGCCCATGAAACGGAACTCGAAGGCCGCCGCCACCACCTGCTGGCCGAGCACGCTGCCGGCCATGGCGACCAGGGCATCGGTCTCCGACACCGCCTGGGTGGCCTCGGTGATGCGGTCGACATAGCGCTTGCTGTCCTTGAACTTGAGGCTATCCATCGGCAGCACGTTGGCGCCGATCTCCAGCCGGCCTTCCTCGTCGAGGAAGTAGTTCAGGCGCTGGCGCGCGCCGATGCGGTTGTGGTGGCCGCATTTCGGGCACACATCGAGGTGTTTCTCCAGTTCGGCCCGGTACAGCACTTCCTCGCAGGAGGCGCATTTGCTCCACAGGCCTTCGGGCACCTGGTTCTTTTTCGTTGCAGCCTCGACACGGCGCTGAATCTTGGGGGGAATGATCTTCTGGAACCAGCTCATGGTCGTTTCCTTACTTGTCCAGGGCGGCGCGCACGCCGGCCACGAAATGTTTCACGTTATCCAACAGTGCATCAGGGGCAGCGTTCTCGATCTCCTGCACGATGCGGCTGCCGATCACCACGGCATCGGCCATGTCGGCGACCGCGCGCGCCGTTTCGGCATCGCGGATGCCGAAGCCGACCCCGATGGGCAGCTTGATGTGCTTGCGCAACTGCGGCAGTTTCTCCCCGATGGCCGACAGATCGAGGTTGCCGGCGCCCGTCACGCCCTTGAGCGAGACGTAATAGACATAACCGCGCGCCAGCTTGGCGACCTGCTCGATGCGCGCCTCGGTGGTGGTCGGCGCCAGCAGGAAGATGGGCGCGATGTCGTGGCGCTGCAGGTGCTCGAAGGCCGCATGGCTTTCCTCGGGCGGGAAGTCGACGGTCAGTACGCCATCGACGCCTACCTCGGCGCAGCGTTGCGAGAATGCCTCCCAGCCCATCGCCTCGATCGGGTTGCCATAGCCCATCAGCACCACCGGAGTGGTGCTGTCCTGGCGGCGAAACTCGGCCACCATGGCCAGGACGCCACGCAGGGACATGCCGTTTTTCAGGGCCCGCTCGGAGGCGCGCTGGATGGTCGGGCCGTCCGCCATCGGGTCGGAGAACGGCACGCCGAGTTCGAGCACGTCGGCACCGGCCGCCACCAGGGTGTGCATCAGCGGCACCGTCTGCACCAGCGACGGGTCGCCGGCGGTGATGAACGGGATCAGGGCCTTGCGCTGTTTCTGCTTCAGCGCGTCGAAGGTCGCGTCGATACGGTTCATAGGGTGATCCCCTTGATGCGCGCCACCGTGTTCATGTCCTTGTCGCCGCGGCCGGACAGGTTGACCAGCAGCACCTTGTCCTTGGCCATGGTAGGGGCGATCTTCATCGCATGAGCCAGGGCATGGCTGGATTCCAGGGCCGGGATGATGCCCTCGAAACGGCACAGGGCGTCGAACGCTGCCAGCGCCTCGTCGTCGTCGATGGCGACATACTGCGCGCGTCCCATGTCCTTGAGCAGGCAATGCTCGGGACCGACGCCGGGGTAGTCCAGCCCGGCTGAGATGGAATGGGTCTCGATGATCTGGCCGTTCTCGTCCTGGATCAGATAGACCTTGTTGCCGTGCAGTACGCCGACCTTGGCGTCTGCGGTGAGCGGCGCGGCGTGTGCGCCGGAAGCGATGCCGTGGCCGCCCGCCTCGACGCCGATGATCGCCACGCCCGCTTCCTCGATATAGGGGTGGAACAGGCCGATGGCATTGGAGCCGCCGCCGACGCAGGCGATCACCGCGTCCGGCTGGCGCCCGATCATCTCCGGCATCTGCACCCTGGCCTCGTTGCCGATGACGCACTGGAAATCGCGCACCATCATCGGATACGGATGCGGCCCGGCCGCGGTGCCGAAGATGTAGAAGGTCGACTCGACGTTGGTGACCCAGTCGCGGATCGCCTCGTTGCAGGCGTCCTTGAGGGTCCTGGAGCCGCTCTCGACCGGCACCACGGTCGCGCCCAGCAGCTTCATGCGGAACACGTTGGGGGCCTGGCGCTGGATGTCCTCGGCGCCCATGTAGACGATGCACTCCATGCCGAAGCGCGCCGCCACGGTAGCGGTGGCGACGCCGTGCATGCCGGCGCCGGTCTCGGCGATCACGCGTTTCTTGCCCATGCGCCGGGCCAGCAGGGCCTGGCCGATGGCGTTGTTGATCTTGTGCGCGCCGGTATGGTTGAGGTCCTCGCGCTTGAGGTAGATCTGCGCGCCGCCCAGCTCGTCGGACAGGCGCCTGGCGTGATAGATCGGGCTGGGCCGGCCGACATAGTGCTTCAGTTCATAGGCGAACTCGGCCTTGAATTCCGGATCGTCGCGGAAGCGCAGGTACTGCTGGCGCAGCTCCTCCACCGCCGGGATCAGGGTCTCGGCCATGTAGATGCCGCCGTACGGGCCGAAATGGCCGCCGTTATCGGGATAACTGTAAGTCAACGTTCATAACCTCATTGATGAATGCGGCGACCTTCGCCGCATCCTTGATGCCCTTGGCCGATTCCACGCCCGAGGACACGTCCACGGCCCATGGCCGCACCCGACGCACCGCCTCGGCGACGTTGCCGGCCTCCAGGCCGCCGGCCAGCACCACCGGCAGCGGCAACCCGGCGGGGATGAGCGACCAGTCGAAACGGTGACCGGTGCCGCCATGGGCAACGGGGGTATAGGCATCCAGCAACAGACCGGCCGCATCGGCGAAATCGGACGCGCATTGTAGCAAATCCGTCTCCGGCCGGACCCGTATCGCCTTCAGATAAGGCACCTGAAAGGCGCGGCAAAAAGCCGGCGCTTCCTCGCCGTGGAACTGCAGCAGGCTCGGGCGCAGGTCGCGCACCACCGCCGCCACCTCGGCCGGGTCCGGGTTGACGAACAGGGCGACCGTGACAACGAAGGGCGGCAAGGCGCGGCCGATCTCGGCCGCACGCGCGAGATCGACCCGGCGCGGGCTCTTCTCGGCGAACACCAGGCCGATCGCGTCGGCGCCCAGGCGCGCCGCGGCCAGGCCGTCCTCGGCCCGGGTGATGCCGCAAATCTTGATTCGGGTTCTCATGGCTCGATATTCAGCAACGGCACACGGCCGTCAAACTCAGGCAGATTCCATTGCGCATCGTACCGCACGTCGACCAGATAAAGCCCGTCCGGCGCGTAGGTCGCCGCCGCCTGACGGCGGTCACGGCCGGCCAACAACTCGCCCAGCCAGGCCGGCGGCCGCCGGCCCAGGCCGATCCAGACCAGGGCGCCGACCATGTTGCGGACCTGATGATGCAGGAAGGCGTTGCCGCGGAAATCGAACACCACGTAATGGCCATGCTGCGCCACACGGACCTGGCGCAGTTCGCGCACCGGCGTCCTGGCCTGGCACTGCGCAGCACGGAAGGCGGAGAAATCATGGCTACCGAGCAGATGCGTTGCCGCCTCCGCCATGGCCGCCACGTCCAGTGGGGCATGCTGCCAGCCCACCCGGCCGGCCATGAGCGCCGGCCGCACCGGGTGGTTGAGCAGGACATAGCGATAGGCCCGTTCGCGGGCTCCGAAGCGGGCATGGAACTCCTCCCCAACCGGCTGCGCCCACAACACCGACACCCCGGCCGGCAGCAGGGCGTTGACGCCGCGCACCCAGGCGCTCACGGGGCGATCATGCTCGGCATCGAAGTGGACCACCTGCGCGGCGGCATGGACGCCAGCATCGGTGCGTCCGGCCACCACAGTGGCGACCGGACCGCTGTGCACCTCGGCCAGGGCGCGCTCCAGGTGATCCTGCACGGCACAAGCGCCGGGCTGGGTCTGCCAGCCGCAGAAGCCGGAGCCGTCGTATTCCAGGCCGAGCGCTATGCGAGCCATACGCCGATCAGGGCCATCAGTCCGGCGAGCAGCAGCAGGCTATCCCGGGCCCGCCAGGGTTCTTGCCTCAGGGTGAAGGCAGCCGGCCCGGCCTCCTTGGCCGGTAATCCTTTCAGCATTTCGGTCAGATCCTTCAAGCGCAGCGAATTCGACTCCATGGCCTGCAAGGGCCGGCCCACCCTGACGGTGGTGCGTTCGGCGGGAAAGCCCAGCCAGCGCAGGCCGCTGAACAGGCTGTGCAGGCCGGACATCATGCGCTGTGCGCCCATGCCGACCACCAGGACATCGAGCAGCCATAGCAACAGCAACAGTCGCAGCATCTGCATGCCGCCCGCCTGCACCCCGGGTAGCGACGGCGACCAATCGCGCAGGACCGGCCAGATCGCCGGCCCGGGCAGGCTATAGGCATAACCCAGGCCCAGCAACAGGAACAGCCAGCGCGCACGCCAGGTCAGCCGCAGCATGGCGTCCAGCCTGGTGCTGAAAGCCAGCGGCAGGCACATTGCCGTAGCGGCCAGGGCAAAAAAATTCAGCCCCGGCAAGGCCAGGGCTGAAAGCAGGTAAAGCTGGATACGCAGCGCAGGGTGCAATTCAACCGCTCAGAGGCTGGCGATCATGCTTTCGGCTTCCTGCTTCTGCTGTGCACTGCCCTCCTTGAGCACCTCGTCGAGGATCTCGTGGGCACCTTCCTTGTCGCCCATCTCCAGGTAGGCACGCGCCAGATCCAGCTTGGTGTTCACCTCTTCGAGCAGATCGGGATCGATTTCGGAATCGGAAACCGGCTCCGTTTCGACCGGTTTCGCGACGATCTCTTCAGGGTTGTCCAAGTCCAGGTCTATGCCGCTGAAGTCCAGGTCAGGCAGTTTTCCCGTCGCGGGCATCATCACCGTCTCGTCGGACGACGGCGGCTCGGGGGTCAGTTCAACCAGGCCCATCTCCTCGGGCAACTCGAACGACGGCTCCAACTCGACGGCGGCATCGGGGGCAGCCATCTGATCCTCATCCAAGGGGCCAAGGTCGAGTTCAACGGGCTCACCGAATGAGGGATATTCCTTGCCGGCTTCGCTTGCGCTTTCATCCACCTTCGACAAGACAGGGGGTACCTCCTCGAAATTCAGGTCGTCCAACTGGAGCTCGGTTTCGTGCTTTTCAGCTGCAGTCTCGGGCTCTGCGACATCCGGTCCGCGCTGCTCCAACTGGTCGAGTTGAAATTTCTCCGACGATTCGGCAGCCGGCTCGCTCGGCTCGGGTGCAGGCTCCGGCAGTTCCTCGGCCAGGTCAGGCATCTCCGGTTCGGTAACCGGGGCCTCAGGGAGGGAGGGCACTTCGCCGAAGACGCGATAAAGCGGATTCGAGGGATCGATCTTGCGTCCCATCTCGGTCGCCTTGTGCCAAATCGGGCTGGATGGGTCGCCCAGGCTGGCATACAACTCGCTGGCCTGGGTCTCGAAGGTGGCCTTGTCCTGGCGGGCCGCGTAGATCTCCAGCAATTTAAGGCTGATCTCGTGGCGATTCGGATCCTTGGCCAGGGCTTCCTTGAGGATCTCCTCGGCCTGGGCATCACGGCCATACGCCATGTATACCTCGGCCTCGGCGATGGGATCGACCTCGTGGGTGTCAATAGAACCCAAGCCGAGTCGGCTGAAGTCGGTGGCCACGCCGGATTGGGTGGCCGTGCCGCGCTGGCTGGTCGCCCCGCTGTCGGTCTTGAAAATGGAGGTCTTGAACGGATCCCCTCCGGTCATCACGCTTTGTTCAAAATCGGAAAGGCCCTTGCGCCGACGACTGCCCGCCATGAATATCCAGAGCAATCCGCCCAAGACGAGCGCCGCCAGTATGCCGCCGATATAGAGCGGTGTAGCGAGCAATGAGGCAAAGAAACCCGGCTCTTCGACCGGAACCTCGACCGGCGTCTTGATCTTCGGCGGCTTCGGCTCGGCTGCAGCAACCGCTTCAGGTTTCGCCGCCGTCTCATCGCCCGGGGCCTTGGCGTCTTCCCTGGCCTTGAGTTCCAGCAACCGCTGCAGATCCTGCACGGTTTGCTCAAGTTTGCTGACCCTGTCCTGAGAATCCTGCAGGGCGCGGGTCTTGGCCGCCACCTCTTCTTCCAGGTTCTGTACCCGCTGTGCCGCGTTGGCGTTGGCAGGTTCACCCTTGGACAACTTCAGCACATCCTTGGGAGTGGCCACCGCGGCCGGCTTACCCTGTGGCTGTGCTTCGACGATCTTGCCTTTTCCGGGCTGTTCCGTGCCGGATTCCGCGACGGAGCGGGCTGCCTGGCTGGCCACGCGATTCCGGATCTCATGCCAGGCAGCCGCATGTTCGCTCAACAGTTGGCGTGCCTGATGCGGACTGAACATGAGCATGACCGAGTCACGATCAGGTACTTTCAGCAGTTGCCCCTGTTTGAGCAGATTCACATTGTTCCGGGCAAAGGCATCCTTGTTGGTCTGGTAGAGACTGGCGACCATCATTTCCAGAGTGACGTCGGGCGGCAGGACCTTCCTTGCGATACCGCGCAGGGTTTCGCCCGACTTGACCGGACCATAGGTGGCACGCGCCGGTGCCACAGGCTTCGCGGCCGGCTTGGCCTGCACAGGGACAGACGGGGCTTGGGCCTGGGCCGGCGTCATGGCGCGGGCGGCAGGCTCGCTTGTGGCAGCCATTGCCGGGGCGGGTTTCGGCATCTCGGTCGCCATCTTCTGATCCCGCACCGGGTCGAGCAGTATGGTGTATTCACGCAGGATGCGGCCCGAACTCCAGTTCAGCTCGATCAGCAGATCGACGAAGGGGTCACTCACCGGATTGGCTGATGAAATCTTCACTACAGGCTGGCCGTTGGCGCGTTTCTCGATCGTCAGTTGCAGATCGGAGACGACCATCGAACGTTCCATCCTGGCCTTGCGAAAGGCCTCCGCATTGGCCAGTTTCGCCTCGACGTTGGCGATGTCGTCAGCTTGGACCGACAACAACTCGATTTCGGCCCGCAGCGGTTGACCCAAAGCGGACATCACGGACATCTTGCCCAAACCGGCTGCCGTCGCCCCACCCGACAAAAGCAGCAAGGAAGCCAGCAGGCCACTGATTCTTATAGAACTTTTCACCATTATTCCCCTGTCCCGTAGCATCCATGCCTGAGCACATTGCCGCGTTGATTTCCATGGTTACTCATACATTTAGGCAGATTTCCTGATACTGAATTTACGTTAGCACCGAACCCGCTTATTTTTCAATCAAATTTTCCAGGCAATCCATGATCCGCGTGGCTTCCAGACGAATCAAGTCAATGACCAGCCACATTGCGAAATCCCGGCCAGGATCGGCACCCGGCCGGAAACGGCTGACAAAGACGGTATCACTGTCCTGGGCATCCGTCCCTGGCGTCGCGACGCCACCCGGCAACGCGGTATCCATTACGGTGATGCCATCATGTCTGGCGAGCCGCTTGCGCAACTGCTCGATATCGACACGCTCGCGTGCGCTGGCGTGCACGCTCACGGCGGCACCGTAAAACAGCGGTGCCCACACGGCCGTGACCGAAACGGGCAGATCGGGGCACCCCAGCATGGCCTTGATTTCAGTGGCGACATCCTGCTCCAGACGACTGGAGCCGTCTGCTTGCATGGAGCCAACCTGGGGAATCAGGTTGAAGGCGATCTGCAAGGGAAAGACCTCCGGCGCGATGCTCTCCATCGAGAACAGGGCACGGGTTTGCGCGGCCAGTTCCGCCACACCGGCCTCGCCCGCCGCCGCCACCGGCAGCGTGGCCACCACGGCAAGGGATTCCAGAGGCGTATCCCGCAGGATCGGCGCCAGGACGCGATGCAATGCAATCGACACGGCACCTTCTAGGGCGATCCGCGCGCTAGCGCCATCGCCCTGGCCGAAGCCGATCACCCGGCAGCCGGCCTTTTCGGCGCTGGCTTCGAGCCGGCTGGCGGCGATCGAGCGGGTCGCATTGACCAGGATATCGGCCCGCGTCCAGTCGAATCCCGACACTTCCAGCAGAGGCATCTCCTCGCCGCGTACCGTGACGCAACCTTCCGACTCGGACAGTGTGAGCGGAAACACCTTGCCGACCTCGATGTCCCGCTCCGACACCAGGCGCAGGGCCGCCTCGCCCACCGGATCGTCCGCGCCCAGGAAGGCGACATTCAGTCGTTTGGTCACCGGGGTCAGGCTTCCAGCAGGATGCGCAGCATCCGGCGCAGCGGCTCGGCGGCACCCCACAGGAGCTGGTCGCCGACCGTGAAGGCGGTCAGGTACTGCGGGCCCATGTTGAGCTTGCGCATGCGGCCGACCGGCACCGTCAGCGTGCCGGTGACGGCGGCCGGGGTCAG
>JBAZLW010000011.1:0-20689 GCA_041650095.1 Hydrogenophilaceae bacterium
GCGTACCCGGCTCGGCCGGTCGCCCGAGAGCAGCATCCACAAGTCCTGTACCGCCGGTCCCATGCGGCTGTCGTCGAAGTCGACGAAGTGGGGGCCGTCGTCGGTCCACAGCACGTTGCCCATGTGGCAGTCGCCATGCAGGCGGATGCTGGCATAGTCGCCGGCGCGCTCGAAGGCGTAGCGGACGCCGTCGAGTGCCTGGGCGGAGACGCCTTCCCAGACCGCCCGCAGCTCTGCCGGCAGCCAGTCGTGTTCCAGCAAATAGGTGCGCGGCTCGGTGCCGAAGCTTTCGATGTCCAACGTCGGCCGGTGTTGGAAGGGTTGCAGAGCGCCGACGGCATGGATGCGGCCGATAAAGCGGCCCAGCCATTCCAGGGTAGACGGGTCGGACAGCTCGGGCACCCGGCCGCCCTGGCGCGGGTAGACCGCAAAGCGGAAGCCGGCATGCTCGAACAGGGTGCGGCCGGCGACCGCCATGGGCGGCACCACGGGGATCTCGCGTGCCGCCAGGTCGGCGGTGTACGCGTGCTCCTCCAGGATGGCGGCATCCGACCAGCGTTCCGGCCGATAGAACTTGGCCACTACCGGCGGCGCCTCGTCCAGCCAGACCTGGTAGACCCGGTTCTCATAGCTGTTCAGCGCCAGCATCCGGCCGTCGGCATGCAGGCCCGTGCTTTCGACGGCATCGAGCAGGGTGTCCGGAGTCAGGTCGGCATAGGGATGCGTCATGGCAAATTGGGATAAACTGAGTCCGACCATCTTAACCGAGTCACCCATGTCAGATAGTTGCGATCACGACTGTCAGCCGCCCTACCGGCCAGGCCATCTGGGCATCCCCCAGGTCGGGCGCTTCGATCCCGAGGCCTTCGAGCGGGCGGTGACCGACCTGTTGCGGGCCTGCGGCATCGAGCCGGACTCCAGCCACACCGGCCGCACCGCCCAGCGGGTGCGCGAGTTGTGGCAGCGCCGCCTGCTGGGCGGTTACCAGATGGACCCGGGCGAGGCCCTGGGCGACGGCTTCGAGGACAGCCGCGACGACATGGTGGTGGTGCGCGGCATCGCCATCCATGGCGTCTGTCCGCATCACCTGGTGCCGTTCCGCGGCGTCGCCCACGTCGCCTACATTCCCGGCGGCCGCCTGCACGGATTCGGCCGCATCGCCCGGATGGTCGACGCCATCGGCCACCGCTTCACCTACCAGGAATGGATGACCCGCGATATCGCCGAGGCGCTCATCGCCCATGGCCACGCCAAGGGCGCCGCCTGCGTGATCGAGGCCGAGCAGCTTTGCCTGTTGCTGGGCGAGGATCGGCGCGGCGACGAGCGGGTGGTGACCCAGGCCTTTTCCGGTTGTTTCCGGGAAAACGCGCAATCGCGCAGCGAATTCCTGCGCGCAATCAGTGGGCAGATGCCCTGACATTCAACTTAGGAGCCGAGCATGAGCAAGATCATTCCCGAGACTCCGGCGAACTACGACAAGACACGCATCGTCGAGCGCCCGGATGGTTTCTACTGGACCGACGCGGAAACCGGGGAGGCCTTTGGCCCCTTCGAGACCCTGGTCGAGGCCGTACAGGACATGGAATACCAGGAAGACAGCGACTACGAGCCGGCAGAAAGCCTGGAAGAGGCCGAGGACGAACTGGGCATCACCGGCTGGGTCGACCCGGACACCGGTGAACTGGCCGAGGATAACGTCACCCATATCGAGGACCACTGAGCGCCTCGTCCATGCTCAGGAAGGTGCGGCACAGCGCCTTCTACGGACGTGTTACGGCGAGGATGCGCTGTCGGGCTCGAGCAGGGTTTTTGCCTCGTCTGCGCTGAGGTGGCGCCACGGCAGCGGCACCAGTCCCGGCACCCGGTCCCGATAGCGCCGGTAGGGTGCGCCGAAGACATCGATCAGCTTGCGGTCTTCCAGGCGGCTGCCGATCACCAGGTAGAGCGTGACCGCCAGGGTGGCGACCAGCCAGCCGGCGTTGAGGTCGCGGGTCCATAGAAACAGCAGGCCAAGGCTGTACCAGGGGTGGCGGACGTAGCGGTGCAGGGGCGACAGGACCAGGCTGTCGGTCCAGCCGCTCGGCTCGGTGCGGGTGCGCCATTGCCGGACACCGAGGAAATCCATGCTGTCGTACCAGCGCAGGCTCCAGACATAGCCCCCGACGGTAATGATCGCCGCCGGCCAGGCGATCCAGGCCGGCCAGTGCCAGAGGGCATCGCCCGGCCAGGCCCAGGTGAGCCATAGGGGCGGGATCAGCAGCACCACAGCGAGGCCGTTGAACAGCAGCCGGTAGGCCGGCATCAGGGCCGGCCAGCGCCGGCCGACCCGGTCTTTCAGGCCCATGCCGGCCAGCCAGGAATGCAGGGCGCCGTAGAGGCCCCAGGCGAGGGCGATAGCGATGAGCAGGGTGGGGTCTCGCATCAGCTGGCCTGTTGTTCAAGTTGATAACTGGCGCCATCGTCCTGGCCCAGCGTCGCGGTCAGCCAGGGCATGATGCTGGTCAGGCTGTCTGCCAGTTGCCAGGGCGGGTTGACGATGAACAGTCCGCTGCCATGCATGCCATAGCCTTCTGTCGAGGGGGTCTGGACGGTCAGGCCGACATGCAGCCAGGATGGGACTGGCAGGCGTTTCAGTTTTTCCACCAGTTGGCCGGACTCGGCGCGCTGAAGTTGGGGATACCACACCGCGTAAGTGCCGGTGGCAAAGCGTGCCAGGCCTTCCTTCAAGGCCACGAGTACGCGGCGGTAATCGTCCTTGATCTCGTAGGACGGGTCGATCAGCACCAGGCCGCGCCGGGGTTGCGGCGGCAGGACCGCCTTAAGGGCCAGGAAGCCGTCGACGGCCTCGACCTTGATGTGGCGGCCGGCCTCGGCGAAGGTGTGGCGGAGCAATTGGGCGTCGGTCGAGTGCAGCTCGAACAGCCGCAGTTGATCGTCCGAACGCATGATGCGGCTGGCCAGCCAGGGTGAACCGGGGTAGAGCCTCAGGCGGCCGTCCGGGTTCAGGCCGCGGACCAGGCCGACATAGTCGGCGACCGCTTCGGGCAGGTCGCTACGCGACCACAGTCTGGCTATGCCCGACTCGAACTCGGCATTCTTGCGGGCGAAGGCGGCATCGAGGTCATAGATGCCGGCACCGGCGTGGCTGTCCACGTACCACCAGGGTTTGTCCTTCCGATTCATATGGCGCAACATGGCCACCAGCACGCAGTGTTTGAGTACGTCAGCGTGATTGCCGGCATGAAAGGCGTGGCGGTAACTAAGCATGTCGCGTCGGGGCGGATTTGTCAGGCATCAATTCTATGGCGTTTCCGGGCCGATACCGACGCGTTATTTCTTGATTGAGTCAGCCGCTAAGTAGTTTAATGGTAAGCATATAAACGAGGAGACTCCATGAAACGTCTGGTTTACTGCCTGCTCCTGTCCGTCAGCAGCGTTGCCTGGTCGGCGGACGATCTGTATACCGCCATCGACCGTCGTATCCCCATCGAGATGACCGCCAGGGAGAGGAACCAGATCCTTTATGAGATGCGCGACTTCCTGCATGGTTTGCACAACATCCACCATGCCCTGGCCCGGGGCGACATGAAGGCGGTGGCGGTCGAGGCCAAGCCCATGGGGCAGTCGATGTACCGTATCCCTGCCAACGTGCGTGAGCGTCTCCCCGAGGGCTTCATGGAAATGAGCATCGCCATGCGCGAGGCCTTCGACCAGTTGTCCAAGAGCGCCGAGACCAAGGGGGAGATCGCTCCTGTCGAGGAGCAGATGGCCGAGATCATGACCTATTGTTCCGGCTGCCATGACACCTACCGGTTGGAGGTGGTTACCTACAAGGCCGGCAAGCGGCCCAAACTTGAACCGGTGAATCCCTACGCGCCGAAGTAGTCCGGGGCGCGACGGGCTACTCTAACCCCACAGCACCTGGCGCCGCCATGCACGGCGCCGAATCTCGATACGACGGATGTCGTTGACTTGACCGCGCGCCCATTCCGACTTGCCAGCCGCCTGCGGCATGGGTCCGGCCGGGTGCGTTTATTTATGCCGTTAACGGCCGGCTGTGTTCCTATAATCCGGGATATGTCGAATGATATAGTCGCTGGATGTGGAAGATAAACATGCTGCCCCGTTACAGGAAGTTGCTCGCGCTGCTGTTTGTGTTGTTCGGCCTGGTCTTCACTGGAATGGCGGTGCTCTCTCATCAGAAATCAGATGACTATGCCGTGGGCGAGGCCAAGAAACAGGCGCTCAATGTCCTGCTGGTTCATCGTGCCGTCCATGCCTATGTGACCAAGATTCAGCGCCCGGAAATCTACCGGCTCAAGGAAGAGAAGCGGCTGTATCAAGAATATTTCTCGCCGCTGGTGATGTCATTCACCTACATCTCGCGCAGCATCAAGGATCAGCTCAACGCGCAGCGCGAGATGCACGGCATGGAGCCGATCTACTTCAAGCTGGCGAGCACGAACCCGCGTAATCCCATCAACACCGCCGATGCCATGGAGGCCGGCCTGCTCGATCGGATGAACCGCAACGAGCTGCAGGAGTATCAGGAAGTGGCCGAAATCGATGGCAAGAAATATCTCTATCTTGCCGTGCCCATCGAGCGCTCGACTCCAGGCTGCATGAAATGCCATGGTGAGCCCAAGGATGCGCCCAGGGAACTGATCGCCATGTACGGTGACACGGCCGGTTTCTATGAGAATGCCAGCGCCATCCGGGCCTTGATCTCGATCCGCGTCCCATTGTCAGGCGTGCTCGCCGACGCCGACCGGATGGCCAATATATTGACCCTGGTTGCTTTTCTCGGGTTGTCCGGCATCTACGTTCTGATTGCCTTTTTTACCTTCAGGATCGATGTCCAACAGCGTCGCATCATGAGCCAGAACGTCGAGCTGTCGCGTCTTTCGGTGACCGACGCCTTGACCGGGGCGATCAACCGCCTTGGCCTGATGGGGCGCCTGGACGAGGTGGCCAGCCGCTCGCAGCGCTTCGGCCATCCCATGTCGGTGTTGATGCTTGACCTCGATCACTTCAAGGACATCAACGATCGTTATGGCCACCCTGTGGGCGACGAGGTCCTGAAGGGGTTCGTCGAGGTCTTGCGGCAGAATATCCGGGCCTCGGACATCCTGGGCCGCTGGGGTGGCGAGGAATTCCTGGTCATCTCACCGCATCTTGGCCTGGACAGCGCCGTGAAGCTGGCCGAGAAGCTGCGTCAGGGCATCGAAGAGGCCAGTCTCGGGACCGGTATCCGGCTCACCACCAGCATAGGCGTGGCGGAGTTCGTGCCCACCGAGAAGGTGAACGAACTGGTCGAGCGGGTTGATCGCGCCCTGTATGCGGCCAAGGCGGGCGGTCGCAACCGGGTGGCCGCTCAGGGCGCCGGGTGCGACAGCCGCGACATGTAATCACTCACAGCGGCAATGTCCTTGTAGGTGTAACTGCCGATCGCCCGGACCATGTCCGGATCGGCGTCGCGTCGGTTGCCGGTCGCGGCCTGGATGGCCTTGCCGGCGCGCAAAAGGTAGTCGTAATGCTGCCCGGCCACGCGCGGGATGAACTTCTCCGCATTACCTTCGCCGTTACTGCCATGGCAGACGGCGCAGTCCTTGTCGTACAGCACCTTGCCGCGCGGCAACTGTCGGCCGTCGCCCTTGCCGTTGCCGCCCGGTTCCGGCAGGCCGGCCAGGTAGGCGGCGATATGGGCGATGTCCTCGGCGGGGACCACGTCCTTGTCGACGAAGGGGTGCATCTTGGGGTTCTGCCGCTGGCCGGAGCGGATGTCGGTCATCTGTTTGATCAGCACCGTGGCGTGCTGGCCGGCCAGACGGGGATATCCGGCCTTGGACCGGCCGGAGCCATCCCGGTTGTGGCAGCCGCAGCAGATTTCATAGGCGACCTTGCCTTGCTCGGGAGAGCCTTTGAGCGCCAGTGCGGCAGGCAGTTCGGTATTCCGGTCCGAGCTGTTGGCGCCGGCAGGGAGACAGGTCGCTGTGAGGCCGGCGAGCAGGAGGAAAGGTAGGGCTGGTTTCATTCGGGCATCCTTCTGTCAGGGCAGGCTGGCCATGTATTCGGCCACGGCGCGGGCTTCTTCTTCGCTCAATCGTTCGGCCACGGTACGCATCACCTTCTTGCCGTAGGGCCTTTTGCCGGCGCTGTAGATCCGGAACTGTTCCAAGGTGTATTCGACATTCTGGCCGGCGACGCGGGGGAAACGGGCCGAGCCGTGGCCGTCCTCCTCGTGGCAGCCTTCGCAGGATGGCACGCCGGTGCCCGAATTGCCCTCCAGATAGACCTTTTTGCCCAGGGCCAGGAGGGAGGGGGCGGTCACGTTGCCGGGCGCCGGTTTCTGGGCGGCCAGAAATACTGCCAGGTCGGCCATGTCCGCTTCGCCCAGCCCCTGGACGACAGGTTGCATGAGATCGCTTTCCCGATGATGCTCCTGGTATTCCCTGATTTCGTGCAGCAGGTATTCGGCGTGTTGGCCGGCCAGCTTCGGGAAATTCGGCACCGGGCTGTTGCCGTCCGGGCCATGGCAGGCGGCGCAGCGTTCGGCCATTAGTGCCTCACCCTTGGCGGGGTCGCCCTTGACAGCGGGGCCGGCCTTCGAAGCGGTCATGCCGCCACCGGCCAGGGCCAGGGCGATCAGAACGGTACGAAATCGCATGTCGATTCCCGTGTCGGATTGGATCCGCAAAAGCCTACATCATCCATTCCCACCAGTGACGAACTGGATGCGCTAGTCTTGATCGCAGTCAAGTTGTAACACGCATGGGCGGCGCGAGCAGAACAGGCGGGATCGTCCTGGTAGGCGTGCCCGGTGTCGGACCGGAAATGTTTGGTGTGCGTCTGAATTGACCAGTCAGACCCTGGTCAGTAACGACGAGTGTTACTCGTCGGCGACGAAGCTCAGGGATACCGAGTTCAGGCAATAGCGCAGCCCGGTCGGCCTCGGGCCATCCTCGAACACGTGGCCAAGGTGGCCGTCGCAGCGGGCACAGCGGATCTCGGTGCGGGTCATGCCGTGACTGGCATCGGTGATCTCGCGTAGGTGCTCGGGGTCGACCGGCTGGAAAAAGCTGGGCCAGCCGGTACCCGACTCGAACTTCGCGTCCGAGCGGAACAGCGGCAGGCCGCACTGTCGGCAGACGAAGGTGCCGGGGCGTTTTTCTTTCAGCAGGCCACCGCAGAACGGCGGCTCGGTGCCCTGGTACAGGATGACCCGACGCTCTTCCTCGCTCAGCCTGGCCGCCAGCGTCGCCCGTTCGGCGTCGTCGGGCGGCGTCAGGTCATAGCCGGAGGCGGAGTGTTTCACCACTGGAATACGCGCGCCATGGCATCCAGACCTTCCTGTACCGTCTGGCGCAGGTCCTCGGGGCAGCCTTCATCATCGAGCAGCATGGAGGTATAGACGTCCAGGCTCTTCAGCGCACAGGCCATGCGGGCCACATCTTCGGCCAGCTTGGGGTCCATCTGGATGCCGGGTTGCAGGTTCCAGTTCTGTTTTTCCATGGGTTGGTCTCCTTGTTAGTTGGTTGGCTATTGCCGCGCATACAGGACAGCGTGGCAGGAGACTTGTAACGGAAAACGGTCAGACTGGCTAGTCGGTAGAACTGCTCCCGTCACGCCGGTGGCGAACCTTCTTGACCACCTTGGCGGCGACGTAGTCGGCGAATTCATCGACGTTGTCGTAGCCTTGGCTCATGGCCAGTTCGGCCAGCCCGTCGATCAGGCGGCGGGTGGCCTCGATGGCCTCCAGGCTGCGGCCACAGACCAGGCAGGTGGTATTGTCGTCGCGACAGGCGGTCTTGCCGGCGCAGGGTTTGAACAGGCTCATGCAGGGGCTCCGGTCAGGGATTGTTGCAACAGGGTGGCGACATGGACCGGTTTGCGGCCGCTGCCGTCCTCGATCTGGTGGCGGCAGGAAAAGCCGTCCGCCACGATGATGGCGTCCCCGGCCGCGCGCACGGCCGGCAGCAGGGCCTGCTCGGCCATGGCCAGGGAGACGTCGTAATGCTCGGCTTCGAGGCCAAAGCCGCCGGCCATGCCGCAGCAACTGGCCTCGATCAGCTTGAACTCGAATCCGGGTATCCAGCCCAGCACCTTGCGCACCGACTTCATGGCGCCAAAGGCCTTCTGGTGGCAGTGGCCGTGCACCAGAGCCCGGTTCGGCGTGATCGGCTTGAGGTTCAGGCGCAGGCCCTGGTGGTATTCGTGCAGCAGGAATTCCTCGAACAGCCAGGCCTGCTTGGCCAGCGGCTGGACCTCCGGGCCGAGACCCAGGCAGTAGAACTCGTCGCGCAGGGCGAGCAGGCAGGACGGCTCCAGGCCGATGACCGGGATGCCCGCCGCCAGGGCCGGGGCGAGGGCGGCCAGGGTGCGCTTCGCTTCCAGGCGGGCCTGTTCGACCAGACCGTTGGACAGGTAGGTCCGGCCGCAGCAGAGCGGCCGCTCCGGCTCGGCATCGCCGGCCGCGGGCGCAGCCACGCGCACCCGGTAGCCGGCGGCGTTCAGCACCGCCACGGCGGCTTCGGCCACTTCGGGCTCGAACTGGTGGCTGAAGGTGTCGACGAACAGGCAGACCTCGCCGCGTTCCGCCGTCGCCGCCGGTTCGGTCGCGCTGAATGGCGTCGGTGCGGGTGCCGGCAGCGGGCGCCGGGCGGCGATGCCGACGACCGCTTCGGTCAGCCTGGCCAGCCAGGGCAGGCGGCCGCGCCAGCGGATCAGCCGGGTCATTGCCTTGCGGTGCCGGTGCAGCCAGGCCGGCAGACCGGCCAGCAGACGGGTGCGCAGCGGCACGCCCAGGCGCTGGTTGCGCTGGGCCAGGTATTCGGTCTTGATCAGGGTCATGTCGACCGCCGAGGGGCACTCCTTCTTGCAGGCCTTGCAGGCGACGCACAGGTCCATGGCCTCGGCCAGGGCCGGGTGCGTGAAGGGGTCGTCGCCCAGCTCGCCGTTCAGGGCCGCCTTGAAGGCCTGCACCCGGGCCTGGGTGGAGTGGGCCGGGTCGCCGGTGACCCGATAGCTCGGGCACATCACGCCCTTGCCGGTGCGCTGGCATTGGTGGTTGTTCATGCATACCGCCACCGCCTTGGCATAGTTGCCGCCGGTAGCGGGGATGCCGGCGTAGGCGTCGCCGGCGCCGTAGGTGTCGTAGGCGGACCAGTCAAGATGGGTTTTCATGGTTTGGGTGATCAAGCAAGTCGGGTGCCACTAGGCGTATGCAAATGAATCAACATGTTAGTCGGTTCAGTCTTGTCGCTTAACGGACAAACGCGGACTACGATTAATCTCTGGAGAACGAAAAGGCCGTCGACGGCTCTCACCGTAACGACTTGCCCGAGGAGATAATCATGATCACACGCCGCCTGGATAAACTGATACCCGCCGTCGAGATCACCGAGGGCGCTGGGGTCACCGTGCACCGCACCATCGGCACCCCGGCCCTGCGTTCGCTCGACCCGTTTCTGATGCTGGACCACTTTGGCAGCGAGAACCCTGACGACTACATCGCCGGTTTTCCCGACCACCCGCACCGGGGTTTCGTCACCTTCACCTATATGCTCGACGGCCACATGGAGCATCGCGACAGCATGGGCAACCGTGGTGACCTGCTGGCCGGAGGGGCGCAGTGGATGAAGGCCGCCAGCGGCGTCATCCATTCCGAGATGCCCAAGCAGAGCGCAGGCCGCATGCGCGGTTTCCAGCTCTGGATCAACCTGCCGCAGGCGGAAAAGATGTCCGACCCGGCCTATCAGGAGTTCGCCCCCGGGGCGGTGCCCGAGGTGGTGGCCGAGGGCAGCCGCGTTCGCCTGCTGGCCGGGCGCCATGCCGGCCAGCGCGGCCTGATCGAAGACCCGAACACCGAGGCACTCTACCTGGACGTGACGCTGGCTGCCGGCAAGACCTTCACCGAGGACTTGCCGGCCGAACACGTGGCCTTCGTCTATGTGTTCGAGGGCGGTGCCAGTCTCGGGCCGGCCGGACTGCCGCTCCATCATCTCGCCGTGCTGACGCCGGGCGATCGAGTCGAGGTCACTGCGGGGCCAGAAGGTGCACGCTTCATCCTGGTCGCCGGCCGCCCCCTGCGCGAACCCTTCGTCCAGTACGGGCCGTTCGTGATGGGTACCCGGGGAGAGGTCGATCAGGCGATGCTCGATTACCGGGCCGGCCGGCTGGTGCGGACCCGGGCGGCGATCCGGGCGGCCTGAGCCGGCCAACGGCCAGGCCCGCTTGGTGACGGCGGCCACGGACAGGTCTACATTGGACACATCCAAGTCGAGGGGATAGTCATGGTTGACACGATTCAGGGCGCGGGTGTGCAGGCCCGGCCGGAACATACCCGCACCGGCCTCTCGGTCGAGGTGATTCGGCAGGCCTTTCTCGACAACCTGTACTACGTCCAGGGCCGCTACCTGGAGGTGGCCAGTCCGAACGACCTCTACCTGGCACTGGCCTACACCCTGCGCGACCGCATGCTGCGGCGCTGGAAGAACACGGTGCAGACCTACAAGCAGACCCGCTGCCGGACGGTCTGCTACCTGTCGGCGGAATATCTGCCGGGTCCGCAACTGGGCAACAACCTGCTCAATCTGGGCATCATGGAAAACACCCGTCAGGCGATGGCCGGACTGGGTCTGGACCTGGACGCCATCATCGCGCAGGAGGAAGAGCCCGGCCTCGGCAACGGCGGTCTAGGACGTCTGGCCGCCTGCTACATGGATTCCCTGGCCTCCCTGGAAATCCCGGCCATCGGCTATGGCATCCGCTATGAATACGGCATCTTCGACCAGGCCATCCGCGATGGCTGGCAGGTGGAGATCAGCGATACCTGGCTGCACTATGGCAACCCCTGGGAAGTGCGGCGGCCACACATCTGCTTCGACGTGAAGATCGGCGGCCACACCGAGAGCTATTGCGACGAACAGGGCCGGTTCCGGGTGCGCTGGCTGCAGGGCGACCTGTTCCGCGGCATCGCCTATGACACGCCGATCATGGGCTACGGGGTCAATACCGTGAACCTGCTCCGGCTGTGGAGCGCCGAGGCGCCGGAGTCGTTCGACTTCCAGGTCTTCAACCAGGGCGACTATGTCGGCGCGGTGATGCGCAAGGTGCGTTCCGAGACCATCAGCAAGGTGCTTTATCCGAACGACGAAGGCGAGGGCGGCAAGCGCCTGCGCCTGATCCAGCAGTATTTCTTTGTCTCCTGCTCGCTCCAGGACATGCTGCGTATCTTCTTTTCCACCGGCCGGCCGTTGACCGAGTTCAACACCAAGTTCGTCGCCCAGTTGAACGACACCCACCCGACCCTGGCCATCCCGGAACTGATGCGCCTACTGGTCGACGAGCAGCACATGGAATGGGAGGCCGCCTGGGCGGTGACCCGGGGCACCTTTGCCTACACCAATCACACCCTGCTGCCGGAGGCGCTGGAGAAGTGGCCGTTGCCGCTGTTCCAGAGCGTGCTGCCGCGTCACCTGGAGATCGTCTACGAGATCAACCGGCGTTTCCTGGACGACATGCGCCTGCGCTTTCCGTTCGACCAGGACCGCCTGTACCGTCTGTCCATCGTCGAGGAGGGCGGCGAGCGCTCCGTCCGCATGGCCCACCTGGCCTGCGTCGGCGGCTTTGCCATCAATGGCGTCGCGGCGCTGCATACCCGACTCTTGGGCGATACGGTATTGAAGGACTTCCACGATGTCTGGCCGGAAAAGTTCCAGAACAAGACCAACGGCGTGACGCCGCGCCGTTTCATGATGCTGAGCAACCCCGGCTTGAGCCGCCTACTGACCGAGACCCTGGGCGAGGGCTGGGTGCGCGACCTGACCCGATTGCGGGAACTGGAGCACTACGCCGACGACGCTGGCTTCCGCCAGCGCTGGCGCGAGGTCAAGCTGGGCTGCAAGCAGCGGCTGGCGGGTTTCATCGCCGAACGCCTGGATATCCGGGTCGACCCGAACAGCCTGTTCGACATCCAGGCCAAGCGCATCCACGAGTACAAACGCCAGCACCTCAACCTGCTCCACGTCGTATCGCTGTACAACCGCCTGAAGCGCAACCCCGGCCTCGACCTGCCCGGCCGGACCTTCATCTTCGGTGGCAAGGCGGCACCGGGCTACCGGATGGCCAAGCTGATCATCAAACTGATCAACTCGGTGGCCGAGGTGGTCAATCGCGACCCCGACCTGGACGGCCGTCTGAAGGTGGTCTTCGTGCCCGATTTCACGGTCAAGACCGCGCAGTGGGTGTATCCGGGCGCCGACCTGTCGGAACAGATCTCCACCGCCGGCAAGGAGGCCTCGGGCACCGGCAACATGAAGTTCTCCATGAACGGTGCCCTGACCATCGGCACCCTGGATGGCGCCAACGTCGAGATCCGGGAGGCGGTGGGCGAAGACAACTTCTTCCTGTTCGGCCATACCGCCGAGGAGGTCGAGCGCCGGCTGGCGGACGGCTATCGGCCGCACGACGTCATCCACCGCAACAACGACCTCCGGGCCGCCCTGGAACTGATCGGCTCCGGTCTGTTCTCGCACGGCGACAGCCAGTTGTTCGCCGCGTTGCTGGACGACCTGTGGAACCACGACCCCTACCTGGTGTGCGCCGATTTCGCCGCTTATGCGGCCTGCCAGGAAGAGGTCGGCCGCCAGTACCGGGACCCTGAGCACTGGAGCCGGATGGCCATCATGAACGTCGCCCGGATCGGCAAGTTCTCCTCCGACCGCGCGATACGTGAATATTGCCAGGACATCTGGCGGGTCACGCCGGTGCCGATAAGTATGGATTAACCGGTCAGCCGGTATCAGCAAGGCCCACCGTAACCCCCCGCGCTGGGAGACTATGCCAAGCCGGGCATCCGGCTGAGACCGCTTGCGACCAGGCCGAACAATCCGGTAAGCAGTTCCTCATACCTGGAGGCAAGTTCAATGACAAGGGCCGTCATGCCGCCGCTGATGATGATTTCAGGTAGGAATTTCACGATGATCTCCCAGTCCATGGCTACCGCGTCGGGGCGTGGCCGGGACCATGAGTTCCAACCTCGTCATCTGAGAACCCGGTCGTGCCACTGTTTCTACCGGATCGCCGTTTGCTTGCCGGCGATCTCGTGAGAATCATTAGAACTTGATCGCGTCGACCTCGAGCGGTTACTTGGTGGTACCGCTGCGGCTACTTTGGGGTACCCCTGTTGCGCCAAACGGGATGGCGGATCTGTTGCGATAGGCCTGCAATCGTGGCCGACCCTTGCGATATCTGCGTTCGGGGTCGAGGCAAGTAGAACTCCATGATTGATAGTCCCTACTATCAGTGCAAGAATTTGCGGCACCGAAAGGTTGAGCGAGACGCCTTATGGGCATCGTCCGCTTCACGTAAACAACATAAGGGCAGTAATGCCTGCAGGAGGGACTAGGCATGGCTCACACCATTCCTCGCTCGAATCACGCGATGGCCGTGATCGTCGATCAAGGCATCGTCATCTCCGAGCTGTTCAGCCTGGACGAAGGGTTCAATTTCTTGCGTGCCAACAATGTGCCGATCAATGTGGCCCTGCGCGTTCTGTTCAATCCGGAACAGCGTAGGCAGTACCATTGGTGAGGGTCCGGAAACAGTCATGGATGACCGTAGCCGATCGGCAGTCGTCATCCGCCATCAAGCCTGGATCCCTGAATGTCAGCGTTTGACCGCCTTGGCCAGCCAGCGGTCGAGGTGGCCGGCGAAGTTCTTGCGGTCGCTCTGGCTGAATGCCGACGGCCCGCCGGTCTGGATGCCGCTGGCGCGCAGCGTATCCATGAAATCGCGCAGGG
Source organism: Hydrogenophilaceae bacterium (assembly GCA_041650095.1). Classification (GTDB taxonomy): domain Bacteria; phylum Pseudomonadota; class Gammaproteobacteria; order Burkholderiales; family Thiobacillaceae; genus Parasulfuritortus. The sequence goes on from JBAZLW010000011.1 coordinate 13,803, forward strand.
TGAGTTGGGCGCGGATGGTCTCGGGTGAAAACATCTCGCCGCGCGGGCTGAGCGCCTGACCGCCTCGTTCGATCACCTCGGCGGCGAGCGGTATGTCGGAGGTGATCACCAGATCGCCCGGCTCCAGTCGCTTGACGATCTCCTCATCGGCGACGTCGAAGCCGTGCTCGACCTGCAGGGCCTTGATCCAGGGCGAGGCGGGTACTCGCAGCAGCCGGTTGGCCACCAGGGTCAGCGGCACCCCCGTGCGCTGTGCGGAGCGGAAAAGGATTTCCTTGACCGCAACCGGGCAAGCGTCGGCATCGACCCAGATGCGCATGCCTGCGTGTTAGCGACCCCGGCCGCCCGAGCGATGGCCGGCGCCGCTGGGACGGCCGCCCGAGACCTCACCACCCGGCCTGGCCTTGGGATGAGCCGGGTTGGCCCTGGCACCGGCTGCCCTGGGCTGACCGGTCTTGGCCTGACCGGGTTTGGCCGCGCCTTGTCCGCGCGGCTGGCCGCGGCCTTGCGGGCGGTGTTCCTGGCTGCGCAACTGGATAGGCTCGGGTCGGGCGTTGGGGTCGGGCTCGAAGCCGGCCAGCACTTCCTTGGCCAGTTGCCGCTTGATCAGGCGCTCGATGCCGCGCAGGTAGTCGAACTCGTCGACGCAGACCAGCGAGGTGGCCTCGCCGTCGGAGCCGGCGCGGCCGGTGCGGCCGATGCGGTGGACGTAATCCTCGGCGATGTTGGGCAGCTCGTAGTTGACGACATGGGGCAGCTCGCTGATGTCGATGCCGCGCGCGGCGATGTCGGTCGCCACCAGGACCTGCAGCTTGCCGGTCTTGAACTCGGCCAGGGCGCGGGTGCGGGCGGCCTGGCTCTTGTTGCCGTGGATGGCCATGGCCGGGATGTCGTCCTTGCCCAGTTGTTCGGCCAGGCGGTTGGCGCCGTGCTTGGTGCGGGTGAACACCAGAACCTGGAACCACTGCTGTTCCTTGATCAGGTGCGACAGGACCTGGCGCTTCTTGTCGCGGTCGACGTGGTAGACGCGCTGGGTGATGTTGTCGGCCGTCGCATTCCGGCGTGCCACTTCAATCAGCGCGGGTCGGTTGAGCAGGCCGTCGGCCAGGGTCTTGATCTCGTCCGAGAAGGTGGCCGAGAAGAGCAGGTTCTGGCGCTGTTTCGGGAGCAGGGCGAGGATCTTCTTGATGTCGCGGATGAAGCCCATGTCGAGCATGCGGTCGGCTTCGTCGAGGACCAGTATCTCCACCCTGGACAGGTCGACGGTACGCTGCTCGACGTGGTCGAGCAGGCGGCCGGGGGTGGCGACCAGGATGTCGAGCCGGCTCTTCAGGCGCGCGATCTGCGGGTTGATGCTGACGCCGCCGAACATGGCCAGCGAGCTCAGTTTGGTGTGCTTGCCGTAGGTGCGTACCGATTCCTCGACCTGGGCCGCGAGTTCGCGGGTCGGGGTCAGGATCAGGGCGCGGATGGGGGCCTTGCCGGGGCCTTGCGGGGCCTGCTCGGTCAGGCGTTGCAGGATCGGCAGCACGAAGCCGGCGGTCTTGCCGGTGCCGGTCTGGGCGCCGGCCAGCAGGTCGCCGCCGGCCAATACGGTCGGGATGGCCTGGGCCTGGATGGGGGTCGGCGTGGTATAGCCGTGCTCGGTGACGGCACGAACGATTTCTTCGGCGAGGCCGAGATCGGAAAACTTCATGGAAACTCCGGAAACTACATCGGCCGGTCGCCGCTGATGGGCGCCAGTCTGGGGCGGATGCGGGTAAGTGGTCGAACCACGAAAAGGCGCGGCAGGGAGACTGGAACGGTGCCGCGGGCGCATGATAACAGAGCGGCGCCGGTTATTGCCGGCAATTAATCGGAACCCTGCCGGCATCATGGCGTCGGACTTCTTTGCAAGAAACAAGGGGACACACCGTGGAAACCATACTGACCAGCCTCGGCATCCACAATGTCGAGCTGTTGACCCGGGTCTACCAGGTCGCGCTGCACATCGTCATCATCCTGCTGCTGGCCTCGCTGCTGCTGCGCTATACCGGCAAAGGCATCCGGATGCTCAAGGCCTATCTGATGGAGCGGGCCGGAGACGACCACGAGGAGGCCAAGCGCATCGATACCCTGGGGCGGGTGTTCCGCTACCTGGTCTCGGTGATCATCATCCTGGTCACCGGCATGCTGGTGCTGAGCGAGGTGGGCATCTCGATCGCGCCCATCCTGGCCACCGCCGGCGTGCTCGGCATCGCGGTCGGCTTCGGCGCCCAGAGCCTGGTCAAGGACTACTTCACCGGCTTCTTCCTGTTGCTGGAAGACCAGGTGCGCCAGGGCGATGTGGTCGAGGTGGCCGGCAAGGGCGGCCTGGTCGAGGAGGTGACCCTGCGCTACATCAAGCTGCGCAACTATGACGGCCATGTCCATTTCATCCCCAACGGCGCGGTCGCCACGGTCACCAACCTGAGCCGGGGCTATGCCTACGCGGTGATCGACGTCGGCGTGGCCTACCGCGAGAATGTCGACGAGGTGATGGGCCTGATGCACGAGGTCGGCGCGGCGATGCGGCTGGATGCGGCCCTGGCCGGCAAGATACTGGATGACATGGAGATGGCCGGGGTCGACAAGTGGGCGGATTCCGCCGTGGTGATCCGCTGCCGGTTCAAGGTGCAGGCGCTGGAGCAGTGGGGCATCAGGCGGGAATACCTGAAGCGGCTCAAGGAGGTGTTCGACCGCCAGGGCATCGAGATCCCCTTCCCGCACCTGACCATTTATCCCGGCCAGGACAAGCAGGGCCTGGCGCCCGCGCTGCAGGTGGCGCTGGCGGAACGCTGACCGTGGCTGGGTCGGGATTTAATAATTTTGTAATAAAAAACGACCCTGCGGACTGTTATTTTTACAAGTTGACGATTTTGCCTCGGAGAGACGCAGATGGACAGCCGGCACATACTGGAAACCAAGAAACATCAGATCGATGCCAACCTGGCCAACCTGTTCGACGAGGTCGGCAATGCCATCGACGCAGCGATCAAGTGCCTGGTCAAGAAGGACAGGGGGTTTGCGAGGCCCTCATCCGCAACGACGTCAACCTGAACAAGAAGCGCCGTCTGCTGGAGCAGGATTGCCTGGTGGCGATCGCTTCCCAGCAACCGGTCGCGCACGACCTGCGCGACATCGTCGCCGACATGCGCATCGCCTCGGAACTGGAACGCATGGGCGATTACGCCAGCGACATCGCCGCCAGCATCCTGGAGATGGATGGCGACGACCTGCATGCGTTGGGCCTGCTCGATGTCCAGCGCATGTCCGGGATCTGCCAGGACATGCTCAGTCACGCCATGCGGGCACACCAGGGCAACGACACGGCCCTGGCGCGCCGGGTCGCGGCTAGCGACGATGACCTGGACAACCTGCAGGCGAAACTGGTGGGGGTGCTGATGGATGCCATGCGCGCCGACCCGGCCCACGTCCACAACGGCTCCCGCATGCTCTGGATCGCCCACAACCTGGAACGTTGCGGCGATCGCGCCACCAACATCGCCGAGCAGGTGATCTTCCGGGTGGAAGGCAATATCGTCGACCTGGACTGAGCGCTGATCCGGTCGCCCGGCATCGCGTCCGGCCGGGCACCGACCCGGGCGCAAGGGTTCCCCGATCCCGTCATGTCCAATAGACTGGCCGGGGTTTCCCCCTCCCGAGATAGGCGCCGTCATGTTTCGAATCAAGCTGCACTGGCAGATTGCCATCGCGCTCGCCCTGGCCTTGCTGGCCGGGCTGGCCACGGGGCCGGACAGCCGGCTGCTGGGTGTGTCCGTGCTCGATGCCTTCGGTTTCCTGGGCAGCCTGTTCCTCAATGCACTGAAGATGCTGATTGTGCCCCTGATCGTGACCTCCATCATCGCCGGGGTGAGCGGCACCCGGGGCGCGGAGGGGCTGGGCCGCCTGGGCGGCAAGACCATCGCCTACTACCTGACCACCAGCACACTGGCCATCCTGGTCGGCCTGGCCATGGTCAACCTGGTCCAGCCCGGCGTCCTGGGCGGCCAGCCGGTGGCCGGCCAGCTCGGTCTCAGCGCCGAAACCGGCTCGGTCCTGGAGAAGGTGGCGGGACGCGGCAGTGGCGACCTGGTGGAGATATTCCTGCGTATGTTCCCGGCCAACGTCGTCGCCGCGGCGGCCGAGGGGGAAATGCTCGGCCTGATCGTGTTCAGCCTGCTGTTCGGCTACTTTCTGACCCGGTTGCCCGACGACCTGGCCGGCACCCAGCGCCGGTTCTGGGAAGGGGCCGCGCAGGCCATGCTGATGATGACCGAACTGGTGATGCGCTTTGCGCCGGTCGGGGTGTTCGGGCTGGTCGCCAAGGTGGTGGCGACCTCGGGCCTGGACAGCATCCTGTCGCTGGCGGGATTCTTCTTCACCGTCCTGGCCGCGCTGGCCATTCACATGTTCGTGGTCCTGCCGATGCTGATCCGCTTCCTGGGCAAGGCCAGCCCGGCGCGGCATTTTCGCGCCATGACCCCGGCCATGCTGACCGCTTTCTCGACCGCCTCGTCCTCGGCCACCCTGCCGCTGACCATGGACTGCGTCGAGAAACGGGCGGGGGTGTCGGAACGGGTCAGCGCCTTCGTGCTGCCGCTCGGCGCCACCGTGAACATGGACGGCACGGCGCTCTATGAATGCGTGGCGGTCCTGTTCATCGCCCAGGCCTACGGGGTCGACCTGTCCCTGGTGCATCAGATGACCGTGGTCATCCTGGCCCTGCTCACCTCGATCGGCGTCGCCGGCATCCCGGCCGCCAGCCTGGTGGCCATCACGCTGATACTCAACTACGTCGGACTGCCGGTCGAGGCCATCGGCCTGATCCTCGCCACCGACCGAGTGCTGGACATGTGCCGGACCACCGTCAACGTGTTCAGCGATTCCTGCGGGGCGGTGGTGATCGCGCGCTCGGAGGGCGAGCAACCGCTCAAGGACGCGGCGGCCGCATCGAGTTGAGCCTCTACCGGCTCAGCCGAACAGGTCGTCGATGTCGTCCTGGCTGATCTGTTCCGTCTGGCGTACCTGGGGCCCGGCCAGGGGGCCTTCGGGGGCCTCCTCGACCAGCAGGTGGGCCAGGTTGTCTTCCATGCGCTGCACCGTGCCCATCAGCTTGTTGACCACCTGGCCGACCAGGTCCTGGAAGGCCTGGGCCTGGATGGCCTCGGTGAGCAGGGTGTTCGAGTCGGCATGCTCGGCCTGCACGCGTTCCAGGAACGCGCGCAGCCTGGCCGAGCGGGTCAGGCGTGCCAGTTCGGCGGCCTCCGCGCGCTGGCTGCGCAGGCGGTCGCCGATGGTCTCCGCCGCATTGAGGGTCTGGCTGGCCGCCTGTTCGGTGAGCGTGGCGATGTAGCGCAGGCGGTCGCGGGCGTTGGTCATCAGCTCGGTTCTGGGGATCTCGCCCTGGCCGATTTCCTGCAAGGCGGCGCGCAGCTCGTTGACCATTTCGGTCAGGTCGTGGCGCAGGGTCGCGTTGTCGCTCATGGTCTTGGCTTCAGGACGGGTCTGATGCTGCATGCTCGGGATCGATCCGGGCCAGCGCGGCGCGCAGTTCGGCGACCTCGGCTTCCAGGCGGGCGACGCGCTCTGCCAGATCGGATCGATCGTGCGCGGCGGGGGCGGCGGCCACGACCGGTTCGCCGCAGAGCAGGTGGGCCCAGCGCGGTTCGCGTGCACCGGGCTGCCTGGGCAGCCTGACCGCCAGGGCGCCGGCCTCGCGCTCGGCCAGTTCTTCGAGATAGGCCTCCACCGCGGAGGCGTCGGCGAAGTGGTGCAGACGTTCGCAGTTGGCGCGCAGCTCGCTCGCCGTCTGTGCCCCCCGCAGCATCAGCACCGCCAGCAGGTCGACCGCGGCGGCAGGCAGGCCATAGACCTTGGCGAAGTTGTGGGCGTAGCGCAGCACCCGGCCGGAGGCGCCATAGCTCTCCATGACCAGGGCGCGGTGGCGCAGCTCGTCCAGGGTCGATTGCAGCTCGGATTCGTGCAGGCTCAGCACCGGCTCGCGCGAGGTCTTCTGGTTGCAGCCGGCGACCAGGCTGTTCAGGGTGAGCGGGTAGGCATCCGGCGTGGTCTTGGCCTTCTCGATCAGCACGCCGAGTACGCGGGCCTCGACCGGGGTCAGCAGCGGCAGGGTCATTGCGCAGCGTCCGTCCTGGCCAGAAAGAACGGGCAGGTCACCCGATCGCCATGGCGTACCAGTTCCTCGCTGAAATCGGCATAGGTACGGTTCAGGCTGTGCCGGGCGGCATCGTCCTCGTAGCGCAGGCAGTTAGCGGCCAGCGGGCAGTTGGAGGTCATGCAGTAGGTGATGGTCATAAAGGTCCTCGGTGCAGTTCTATCGCGTCCGGCCCGGGCCGTTTCCGGACCGGGTGCCGGTACGGCGGGCCATGCTCAAGGCCGCTATTCTATGGGAGTTGGCCTGGCCGGGGGCGGTTCGTCCCGGCTCATTGCTGGGCCTTCTCAGCTGCGTCCCGGCGCTGCTGCTCCAACTGGGCGGCGGCATCCAGCTTGTTGCTCAGGTCTTGCTGCAGTTGCTGGCCCTGGCGGATTTCCTCCTGGCCGGCCTTGGCGGCGACCGCCGCCGTGCCGACGGTTTCCACGCCGCAGCCGGCGAGCAGGGTGATCAGGAGCCACAATGGCAGGCGGGATCGGATGGACAGGGGCATGATGATGTTCCCGTGATGTGGGTGGGTTATTTCGCTTCTGGCGGTGGCTTTTGCCCGGGCGGCCCCTTGCGGAGTAGGTCCTTGTCGGCGTCGAAGACGTTGTCCATCATGAATTCCTCCGGGCGTTCCCGGCCGCCGCGGTAGGTCGCCTTGACGGCGCCGTGGCGAAGGATGCCCAGCTTGCGCAGCCAGTCCATGATG
>JBAZLW010000012.1:0-20088 GCA_041650095.1 Hydrogenophilaceae bacterium
GCCGCCATGAAGGCGATCCAGGCGATGGAAAACGCCGGCCTCGGCAAGGCCGCCCACCCGCGTTCGGGCGACCTGTCGTTCCCGTCCGTGCGCCTGGAAGGCTGCACCCAGTGCAAGCGCTGCACGGTGGAATGCCCGTTCGGTGCCATCGACGAGGACGAGAAACGCTTCCCGCTGTTCAACGAGTCGCGCTGCCGCCGTTGCGGCACCTGCATGGGCGCCTGCCCGGTGCGGGTGATCTCGTTCGAGAACTACTCGGTCAACACCGTCGGCGCCCAGATCAAGGCGGTCGACATCCCCGACGAGTTCTCCGAGAAGCCGCGTGTCCTGATCCTGGCCTGCGAGAACGACGCCTACCCGGCGCTCGACATGGCCGGCATGAACCGCAACACCTACGATCCGTTCGTGCGCATCATCCCGGTGCGCTGCCTGGGTTCGGTCAACACCATCTGGATCACCGACGCGCTCAACTCCGGCTACGACGGTGTCATGCTGATGGGCTGCAAGCACGGCGAGCAGTACCAGTGCCACTTCGTCAAGGGTTCCGAACTCGGCCGCTACCGCATGTCCAAGGTGTATGACACCCTGAAGGGCATGAACATGGAAGAGGCCCGCCTGATGGACTTGGAAGTCGCCATCACCGACGTCGATACCCTGCCGCAGAAGATCAACGACTATGCGGCCAAGATCGTCGAAATGGGCATGTCGCCGTTCAAGGGCCTGTGAGGAGATAGCGATGAGCGATTTGAACCAGCAAATGACGGCCAAGTACAAGAACAACTTCCTCAAGGAGATCGAGGAACAGGCCGAGACCGGCGAATGGGTGAAGATGTGCATGCAATGCGGCGTCTGCTCCGGTTCCTGCCCGACCAACTTCCACCCCGGCTGGGAGCACCCGCCCCAGGAGCTGTTCATGATGATCCGGGCCGGCAAGCGGGACGAGGTCTTGAACTCGCAGTCGATGTGGATGTGCGTGTCCTGCTACAACTGCTACGTCCGTTGCCCGCGCAAGATCCCGATCACCCACATCATGCACGGCATCGCCGAGTACGCCTACCGCATCGGCCGGGCGCCCAAGAACCAGCCCACCCTGCACCTGTCGCAGACCTTCTGGAACAACGCCACCAAGACCGGCCGCGTCAACGAGGTCCAGCTGACCCAGACCCTGTACTTCAAGGACGGCATCGCCTCCGGCATCAAGAAGGCCATGGCCATGCAGGACGTCGCCCTGGGCCTGGTCAAGGCAGGCCGCCTGAACCCGATGGAAGCCCTCGGCGGCGGTCACAAGTGCAAGGACATCAAGGGCATCCATGCCATGCTGGCCAAGGCGAAGGAACTGGAAGCCAAGCGCAAGGGCCGTACGGCCTAAGGAGTGATTGAATATGGCTAAGAAAGAATACGCGTTCTACCCCGGCTGCTCGTCGCAGAAGGGCGCCTCCGCTTCCAACTACCTGGTTTCGGTCGAGTCCATGTGCCAGACCCTGGACATCAAGATGACCCAGATCCCGGACTGGAACTGCTGCGGCGCTTCCGTCAGCTACGCCGAGGCCGGCGAGTTGCCGCGCCACGTGATGAATGCCCGCAACTTCGCCCTGTCCGAGCAGAACCTGCCCGAGCGGGACATCGTCGCCACCTGCGCCGCCTGCTGGCTGGGCGCGCGCGAGTCCAAGGAGCGGCTGGAGCACAGTTCGGTGCTGCTGGCGGACACCAACACCGCGCTCAAGGAAGCCGGCCTGAACCTCAAGGTGATCCCCGAGGTGCGCCACATGGTCGAGGTCCTGATCGAGGACCTGGGCTACGCAGAGCTGGCCAGCCACGTCAAGAAACCGCTCGAAGGCATGAAGATCGCCGGCTACGTCGGCTGCCAGACCAACCGGCCGTTCGGCATTGCCGGCGAGTCGTTCGAGAACCCCATGTACCTCGACAAGCTGATCGAGACCGTGGGTGCCGAGGCGACCAAGTACGACCAGAAGGTGACCTGCTGCGGCGGTGCCCTGGCCTTCTCCGAGCCGGACAAGGCGCAGGCCCAGATCAAGGACATCATCGAGTCCGCCTACGACTCCGGCGCCGAGATGCTGGTCACGCCCTGCCCGCTGTGCCAGGCCAACACCGAGGTCTACCAGGGCCAGATCAACAAGAAGTACGGCACCAAGTTCCAGATGCCGGTGCTCTACTACTCGCAGTTGATGGTGCTGGCCTACGGCGGCTCCGCCAAGGACGCCGGTCTCAACGGCCAGGTGATCCGGGCCCGCACGCTGGAAGAATTCGCGGCCAAATAAGGCCGGGTTATGTCACACTGACAGGGGCTGCGGCCCCTGTTTCCATTTGGACTGAATGCTATGAAACGCCCCAAGACAATCGACGAATATGTGGACCTGATGCACCAGGCCGTCTACGAGATCGATGAATTCCGCACCAGCCTCGATTACGAGCCCGAGAACGCCGAGATGTACGGCCCCTTCATCGACCATCTCGACGGCCTGGTGCGCAAGGTCTACTCCGACATGGTCGACGGCAAGTACGAATGGGGCTTCGGAGAGGATCTTCCATTCATGCCGCTGGTGGTGAAATACGGCCGCTTCATCCCGTTCCAGCGCCTGCTGATGACCATCAACGAGACTCACAAGAACGGACTCGACGTTGACTAAGCTACTGTTCATCATCGCCGTCACCATCGCACTGGTGCTCTGGTTCAAGCACATGGGCCGGCCCAAGCGTGACCTCGACGCCAAGAAGCAGCACGATGTCGAGGATATGGTCCGCTGCAAGGTATGCGGCGTGAACATGCCGCGTTCGGAGGCACTCCTGGCCCAGGGCAGCTTCTACTGCTGCGAGGAACACCGGCGCCGGGACCTCGGCTGAGCGCCGCCCCAGGCACTTACATGCCCAGCGCCGACTTCTATCCCGACAGTTTCTGGCGCTCGCTCAAGCAACTCAACGCCTTCCGGCTGTTCATGGCGGTGTTTCTCACCGCCTCGGCCGTCTTCTCGACCCAGCTGCACATCATCGAACCGGGGCCGGTCGGCCTGCTGGCCATGCTGGGCGTCACCTATTTCGCGGTGGCCATGCTGTTCAGTCTGCTGCTGCGCATGCAACAGCCCAATTTCGATCGCCAACTGCAGCTCCAACTGGTCACCGATACCGTTGTCATCTCGGTCTTCATGCATTTCGGCGGTGGCAACGAAACCGGCCTCGGCCTGATCCTGACGGTGCCCATGGCCGCCGCCGGCCTGCATCCGCAAACCCGGACCATGCTGTCCCTGCCGGCCCTGGCCAGCCTGGCCATGCTGGTCGAGCAGGGCCTGACGGCATTCGGCCAGGGTGACGCGACCGGTGGCTATCTGCGTGCGGCGATGCTGTCGGTCGGCTTTTTCGCCGTGTCCGGCATTTCCCATGTCCTGGCCAAGGGGGCCCTCGGTGCGGCCCGGGTCGCCCAGGAGAAATCACGCGAGGCCTACGATCTGGCGCGCATCAATGCCAAGGTGATCCAGGACCTGCCCAACGGGATCCTGGTCCTGTCCGGCGACGGTCGGGTGGTGCAACACAACCAGCAGGCCGAGCGTCTGCTCGGCTGCCCGATGGCCGGGCGCGCCGAGTTGGCATCCTGCCATGCCGGCATGGCCAGGGTGTGGCAGGCCTGGCTGACCGGCGAGGGCGCCGACACGGCGGTGCAGCCGGCGAACGATGTCGGCCGCCGGTTGCGCTACCGCCTGCTCGAACTCGGCCCGAACCGGCAGGAGGGCGCCGTGGTGATCATCGAGGACATGAGCGAACTGGAACACGAGGCCATCCAGATGAAACTGGCCGCGCTCGGTCGCCTGACCGCCAACCTGGCGCACGAGATACGCAACCCCCTGTCGGCCATCAACCATGCCGCACAACTGCTCGGCGAGGATGCCGGAAACGATGCCGCCACCACCCGGCTGACCCGGATCATCGAAGACAACGTCAGCCGCCTGAACTGCCTGGTCGAGGACGTGCTCTCGCTCAGCCGGCGCGATCGGCAGAACCGTGAGGCGATCCGTTTGGCCGACTTTCTGCCCGATTTCATCAGCCAGTTCCAGCACTCCGAGGCAATCGCGCCGGGACTCATCCACCTGGATGGGGTCAGCGATGCCACGGTCTGGTTCGACCGGCTGCATCTGCACCAGATACTCTGGAACCTGTGCCGGAATGCCTGTCGGCATTGTTCGGGCCGCCCCGGCAGTGTCGGCCTGGCCGTCGAGCAGGCGGGCGACACGGTCCACATCGAGATATACAATGACGGTCCAAGCATCCCGGAGGTGATGCGGCAGCGCCTGTTCGAGCCGTTCTTCTCTACCGACAAGGCCGGCACCGGATTGGGCCTGTACATAGCATTGGAACTGGCCGAGGCCAACGAGAGCCAACTCCGTTGCCTGGAACAGGCCCAGGGGGCGCGCTTTCGCCTGACCGTCAAGATAACGAAATGAACATACCGACCGTACTGATCATCGACGACGAACCCGACCTGCTCGACCTGGCCGACCTGACCCTGGCCAGGATGGGCCTGAATGTCGATCGTGCCGCCACGGTCGGCGTCGCACTCGACCGGCTGGCGGCGAAGCAGTACGACCTGTGCCTGACCGACATGAGGCTGCCGGACGGCGACGGCCTGGAGATCGTCCGTCACATCAGCATCAATGCCCCGCTCACCCCGGTGGCCGTGATCACCGCCTACGGTTCCGCCGACAATGCCGTCGCGGCGCTCAAGGCGGGCGCCTTCGATTACCTGTCGAAGCCGGTGTCCCTGGAACAATTGCGCACCCTGGTGCGGACTGCGCTCAAGGTGCCGCACCAGGAGGTGCACGGCCCGCGCAAGACCCGTCTGATTGGCGATTCGCCGCCCATGCTGCAGATCCGCGCCAAGGTGGAGAAGCTGGCACGCAGCCAGGCGCCGGTATTCGTCACCGGCGAATCGGGTACCGGCAAGGAAGTCGCCGCCCGCCTGATCCATGAGCTGGGACCGCGCTCGGCCAGGCCCTTCCTGGCGGTCAACTGCGGCGCGATCCCGGAAAATCTGATGGAAAGCGAGTTCTTCGGCTACCGCAAGGGCGCCTTCACCGGCGCCGAGGCCGATCGGGACGGCTTTTTCCAGGCCGCCAACGGCGGCACCCTGTTCCTGGACGAGGTGCTCGATCTGCCCATGAGCATGCAGGTCAAGCTGTTGCGGGCGATCCAGGAGCGCAGCGTGCGCCGGGTTGGCGGCACCGCGGAGGAACCGGTCGACGTGCGCATCATCAGCGCCTCGCATCAGGATATGTCCAATGCCGTCGAGGCGGGCCGGTTCCGGCACGACCTCTATTACCGTCTCAACGTCATCGACCTGCGCATGCCGGCCCTGCGCGAACGGCGGGAAGACGTCGGGCCGATGGTCGACTTCATCATCGAACGGCTTGGCGGCTACGCGGGCGGCCGCCATCCGAGCTTGTCGCCGGCTGCCCTGGAGGCACTCAGGCAGTACAGCTTCCCGGGCAATGTACGGGAACTGGAAAATATCCTGGAACGCGCGCTGGCGCTCAGCGACGCCGATCTCATCGAGGCGGGGGAACTGAACCTGAATCCGGAGCGCCAGGCCATGGAGTCGGGCACCTCGGCGGGGGAGGATATGCCCCTGCAGGATTACCTCGACCAGATGGAACGGGAAAAGATCCAACTGGCACTCGATCAGACCCGGGGCAACAAGACCGCCGCGGCCCGTCTGCTCGGGGTCACCTTCCGCAGCCTGCGCTACCGGGTCGAACGCCTGGGCATCGAGTAATCAGGCGGCTGCAAGCGCCGCGCCCTTGAGTCCGATATCCGGGTCGGTGACGACCGCCACCGGCACCGAGTCCATCCAGTCCGAAAACCGGCCCTTGTTGCGGAATCCGGCCATGAATTCGCCGCCTTCCAGCAGGGGCAGGATGCGCGGCGGAATGCCGCCGGCGAGGTAGACGCCGCCCCGTGCGCCGGCCACCAGGGCGAGGTCGCCGGCGGTCTGGCCAAGGATGCGGCAGAACAGCCGCATGGCCCAGGCGGCGATCGGCTCGCTGCCGTCCAGGGCGCCCTGGGTGACCTCGGCCGGGCTGCGCTCGCGCTTGACCGGCCGGCCCGAGGCAGTACGACAGAAGGCGAACAGATCGGCGATGCCGGGCCCGGACAGGATGCGCTCGACCGAGACGCGGCCGTGGCGGGCCTGCAGAAAACGCAGCAGCGAGGCCTGCTCCTCGTCGGTGGCGGCGAAACCGATATGGCCGCCTTCGCCCGGTAGCGGGCGGTGACCCGGCCCGGACGGGACGCTCAGGGCGACCCCCAGGCCGGTTCCCGGCCCCAGGGCGAGGCGGGCGGCGCCGGGCTTCGTCACACCAGGCTGGAGGGTGACCCGGTCGGCCGCCGTGATGGCGTCCAGGCCCCAGGCGACCGATTCGAAGTCGTTGATCAGGCGGACCGGAAGCCCGAATTCGCGTTCCAGATCCTCGGTGGCGATGCGCCAGTCCAGATTGGTCAGGCTGACCGACTTGCCGTCGGTGGGACCGGCCACGGCCAGACAGGCGCGGCCGGGGGCAGGGATGTCGGCGCGATAGCGGTGGATCAGTTCTGCCAGCGAGCCGGCGTCCGCATTGGCATATTGTTGCCGATGGCTGAGCACGACCGTGTCGCCGCGTTTCTCCGCCAGGGCCAGGCGGGTATTGCTGCCGCCGATGTCGCCGACCAGGATCATGAGGCAACGGTTGCCGGCCTGGCCGCGGCCAGCAGTTCGTCCAGGCTGCCGTCGAAGGGCGGGATGTCGACTTTTCCGAGCCTGCCCTGGACCTTGTGGTCAAGGTTGTCCCACTCGAAGCCGAAACCGTCCAGGGCGGTCTGGATTTCCCCGGCGATGCGCTGGCTGATCTCGGCGGGGCAGGCGGTCAGCAACACGGCGAAGGTCTCGTCGTCCATGCGTGCGACCAGATCGGTGTCGCGGACATGGGCGCGCAGCAGGGCGGCCAGGTGGCGGATCAGGGTGTTGCCGGCCTGGCTGCCGATCTCGTCATATACGGCCCGGATACCGGTGAACGAAATGTCCAGGTAGGTCATCGGCCGGTCGGCCGCGCGCCGCTTCTGCAAGGCACGGTTCAGGCGGTCTGCCATGAAACTGCAGCCCGGCAGAGAAGAAACCGGGTCACGGTCCCAGAGATCGGGCTGTTGCCGTCGCCATTCATTTTCCTCGGAGACGTCGCGCAGTTGCAGCAGGTAGTTGTTGATGCGGCCATGCTGGTCGCGCAGGGGTTGGCAGATGCCCTCCACCTCCAGTTCGAGACCATGCCGGTTGATCAGACGGGCGCCGGCGGGAATCCTGACCAGGCCTTCCTTGTTGGCCTGCGTCAGCAGGACGTCCAGCAGGGGCGAGCGGGTTTCGTGGTCGATGAAATGCCATGGCGCCGCGATGCCTGTACCCAACATGGCCTCGCCGGCCGGATTGAGATAGTTCAGCTCGCCCGTTGCATCAACTTGAATGATCGCGTCCGGGAGGGCGTTAAGGGTCGTCTCCACCCGTTTTTTTCGCGTCTGCAGACGGATCAGCAGCAGGGCGGCCAGGCTGGCCAGCAGGGCAAGGCCGATCAGTATCTGGGGCAGGCCGACGCCGCCAGCAAGGGGGCTGGAAACGCGTTCGATCGGCGCGGCCAAGGCATCCAGGCCGACTGCGGATAGTGGCAGCAGGCAGAAATGGCGGATAGCGAGTAGTGGATGTCCCGAATTGCCGTGCATGTCCCTGAGGTTCCTTGTTGCGCCTTTGCGGCCAGCGTCCGGCCGAAGGCTATTTTAGTATGAACTGATGCCCTCCCGGCTCGAATTCAGGCGCTGCCGCCCTGACGCGGCAGACTCAGGCGGCCAGCCCGGCTGCCCAGTGTCCGTACAGTCGATCGGCGACGGCAGCCATGGCGGGCAGATTGTGCTCGACGCCGGCGATGATGGCTTCCAGGGTCTGCACGGCGGGGCTGTTGGCCGCCGCGATCTCGTCGGCACCGGCCTGGCACCATTCCGCGATCATCCCGGCGGTCATCTCGACATGACATTGCAGGGCCAGGTGCTTGCCGAGGGCGAAGCCCTGCTGGGCGCACCATTCCGTTTCCAGGATGCGCACCGCGCCATCGGGAATGGCGAAAGTCTCGCCGTGCCAGTGGAAGGCCGGGAAGGCGCGGATATCGCCGAACCAGGCGGCCGCCACCGGTGCCTCGGTGACGCGGGCCTCGCCCCAGCCGATCTCCTTGACCGGATTGCGGCTGATGGTGCTGCCCAGCGCCTTGGCGATCAACTGCCCGCCCAGGCAATGGCCGAGCACCGGGATGTCGGCGGCGACCGCCTTGCGGATCAACTCCAGGCTACGGGGAATCCAGGGCAGGTCGTCGTTGACGCTCATCGGTCCGCCCATGAACACCAGGCCGGAAAAGGCATCGGGCGAGACGGGAATGGCCTCGTTGCGATCGACTGCGATCACTTGCATGGGGATGCCATGGTTGTCGAGAAACTCACCCAGTCGGCCGGGGCCTTCATGGCCGACGTGACGGAAGATGGCGACTGGACGCATCAGGCGGCTTTTTTATCGCGCCCGATCAGGGCGTAGGCGCTGTGGATGGACGAGTAACTTCGAGGTCACGACGCTGTCTTTTTGTCGCGCTCGATGAGGGCGTAGGCCGAATGATTGTGGATGGACTCGAAGTTCTCCGCCTCGACGGTGTAGGCGTCGATACGGTCGTCGCTGTTCAGGGTGGCCGCGACGTCGCGCACCAGATCCTCGACGAACTTGGGGTTGTCGTAGGCACGCTCGGTGACGTATTTCTCGTCTGGACGCTTTAGCAGGCCGTACAACTCGCAGGAGGCATTGTCCTCGGCGAAGCGGACCAGGTCTTCGATCCAGACGAAGCTGTTGGTGCGCACCGCCAGGGTGACATGGGAGCGCTGGTTGTGGGCGCCGTACTCGGAAATCTTCTTGGAGCAGGGACACAGGCTGGTCACCGGCACCACGATGCGGATGGTCTGGATGTATTCGCCATCCTTGATCTCGCCGATGAAGGTGACGTCGTAGTCGATCAGGCTTTCCACCCCGGACACCGGCGCGGTTTTGTTGATGAAGTAGGGGAAACTCATCTCGACATGGCCGGATTCCGCCTCCAGACGCTCGACGATCTGGCGCAGCATGTGCTCGAAGCTCTCCACCGAGATCTCGCGCTCGTAGCTGTTCAGGATCTCGACGAAGCGCGACATGTGGGTGCCCTTGAAGTGATGGGGCAGGTAGACGTACATGTTGAAGGTCGCGATGGTGTGCTGGACGCCGCCGTTCTTGTCGGCCACGCGGATCGGGTGGCGGATGGCCTTGATGCCGACCTTGTCGATGGCGATATGGCGGGCGTCGTGGTAGTTCTGGACATCCGGTATCGCATCCGGGGGACAGGGCTTGGTGGTTTCGCAGACGCTGTCGCAGTTGCCGTTGCTCATTAGCTGTACTTCCTGTTCGTTGGATGGCCGAAGTATAAGCCACCGCCAATAGTCGAGTAAACTAGTCGGATATAAATTCTTCGATAGACTTTTCGATTCCGGCCGTGTCGAGGCCGCAGCGGGCCAGCAGGACGGCATGGTCGCCGTGCTCGACGAAGCGGTCGGGCAGGCCAAGGTGCAGAACCGGTTTGACGATGGCCATTTCAGCCAAAGCCTCGGCTACTGCCGAACCGGCGCCTCCCATGACAGTGTTTTCTTCCACGGTGACCAGCCAGTCGTGCATCTCGGCCAGTTGCCGCACCAGGGCGCGGTCGAGCGGCTTGATGAAGCGCATGTCGGCCACTGTGGCGTCGAGCTTTTCGGCTGCGGCCAGGGCGGGCGCGACGCGACTGCCGAAGGCCAGAATGGCGATACGGCTGCCCTGCCGGCGCACGATACCTTGGCCGACCGGCAGGCCGTCCAGATCCTCGGCGATGGCGGCGCCCGGCCCGACCCCGCGCGGGTAACGCACTGCGCTCGGGCCGTCATGGCGGTAGGCGGTGGACAGCAGGCGGCGGCACTCGGACTCGTCCGAGGGCGCCGCGATCAGCATGTTGGGGATGCAGCGCAGGAAGCTGAGGTCGTAGGCGCCGGCATGGGTGGGGCCGTCGGCGCCGACCAGGCCGCCGCGGTCGATCGCCAGCATCACCGGCAGGTCCTGCAGGGCGATGTCGTGGATCAGCTGGTCGTAGGCGCGCTGCAGGAAGGTGGAGTAGATCGCCACCACCGGCTTGAGATTCTCGCAGGCGAGGCCGGCGGCGAAGGTGAGGGCATGCTGCTCGGCGATGCCGACGTCGAAGTAGCGCTCGGGATAGGCGGCGGCGAATTCGGTCAGGCCGGAGCCCTCGCCCATGGCCGGGGTGACGGCGACCAGCCGCTCGTCGGCCGCCGCCATGTCGCACAGCCACTGTCCGAACACCTCGGTGTAGGTCGGCTTGCCGCCGGCCTTGGCGGACAGGCCGGCCTCGGGGTCGAACTTGCCGACGCCGTGGTAGCCGCAGGGGTTCTCCTCGGCAGGGGCGTAGCCCTTGCCCTTCCGGGTGACGATGTGCAGGAATTGCGGCCCGGACAGCTTCTTGATGTTGGACAGGGTGTCGAATAGGGCATCGACGTCGTGGCCGTCGATGGGGCCGAGGTAGTTGAAGCCGAACTCCTCGAACAGGGTGCCCGGCGTCATCATGCCCTTCATGTGTTCCTCGGCCCGCTTGGCCAGTTCCAGGATGGGCGGGAAGGGCGCCAGTACCTTCTCGCTGCCGCGCCGCATGGCGTTGTAGAAGCGGCCCGAGAGGAGCTTGGTCAAATAGGTGTTGAGGGCGCCGACGTTGGCCGAGATCGACATCTCGTTGTCGTTCAGGATCACCAGCAGGTTGGCATCCATGGCGCCGGCATTGTTGAGCGCCTCGAAGGCCATGCCGGCGGTCATGGCGCCGTCGCCGATCACCGCCACGGTACGGGTGTCCTCGCCCTTCAGCTTGGCTGCCGTGGCCATGCCCAGGGCGGCCGAGATCGAGGTGCTGGAATGGCCGGCGACAAAGGCATCGTATTCGCTCTCCTCGCGCTTGGGAAAGCCGGACAGGCCGTCGGTCTGGCGCAGGCTGGCCATGCGCTCGCGCCGGCCGGTGAGGATCTTGTGGGCGTAGGTCTGGTGGCCGACGTCCCAGACCAACTTGTCGCGTGGCGTGTCAAACACGGCATGCAGGGCGACGGTCAGCTCTACCACGCCGAGGTTGGAGGCCAGATGGCCGCCGGTCTTCGAGACCGTTTCGATGATGTAGGCGCGCAGTTCCACCGCGAGCTGTTTCAACTCGGTGCGGCTGAGGGATTTCAGGTCGCGTGGGTCGCTGACGCGGTCAAGGACGGGGATGATCAATACTGTCTCTCGATGATGAAGCGGGCGATCTCGGCCAGGCGCCGGCCCAGGTCGCCGAACGGTGCAATGGCGGCGAGGGCGTCGTCGACCAGTTCGCGGGCGTACTCGCGCGCCTCCCTGACGCTCATCAGGGTCAGGTAGGTGGCCTTGCCCTGGGCGGCATCCTTGCCAGCGGTCTTGCCCAGTGTGGCGGTGTCGGCCTCGCTGTCGAGGACGTCGTCCATGACCTGGAAGGCCAGGCCGACGCACTTGGCGTAGTGTTCCAGAGCGGCCCGCTGCTCGTCGGCCAGGGCGTGGCCGGACAGGGCGCCGAGCAGCACGGCGGCGCGGATCAGGGCGCCGGTCTTGTGGATGTGCATGAATTCCAGTTCGGCCAGGTCGAGCGGTTTGCCGGTGCTGGCGATGTCCACCGCCTGGCCGCCGCACATGCCGCGCGAACCGGCAGCCCGGGCCAGCATGGCGAGCATCTCGGCGCTGGCGCCGGCCTCGGCCAGGACCTCGAAGGCGGCGCTCTGCAGGGCATCGCCAACCAGTAGGGCGGTCGCCTCGTCGTACTGGACGTGGCAGGTCGGCTTGCCCCGGCGCAGGTCGTCGTCGTCCATGCAGGGCAGGTCGTCGTGGCTCAGGGAGTAGACGTGGATCAGCTCGACCGCGCAGGCGGCCGCCTCGGTCAGCTGGTTGTCGGCGCCGACCGCCTCGGCGGCGGCGAAGGCCAGCATCGGCCGCACCCGCTTGCCGCCGCCCAGGGCGACATAGCGCATGGCCTCGTGCAGGCGCTTCGGTTCCAGATCGGCGGCGGGCAAGGTACGGGCCAGGGCGGCCTCGATGCGGGTCTGGACGGCGCGCGTCCAGGAGGCGAAATCGGTCATGGCTATTCTTCCGGACCGGCCGCCAGGCCTGGCTCGAATTCCTTGAGCAGCCCATTCTCCAGTATCTTCACCTGCTGCTCGGCGTCGGCCAGGGTCTTCTGGCAATAGCCGGACAGTTCCACGCCGCGCTTGTAAGCCGCCAGGGAGTCTTCCAGGGTCAGGTTGCCCGCCTCCATGGCCGCGACCAGCCCTTCCAGTTCGGCGATGGCGGCTTCGAAATTCTTCGGCGGGGCGGTCTTGCTGGTTTTGCTCATGGTGGCTACACGATTCCAGGGCCGGAATGATAGCCCAGGCCAGGCCGCTTGTCCCTATGGGGCGGCCTCGGTATAGTGACGTTCGCCAACGTTTCCGTGGGAGAGAGGACCGCAAGGTCCCGCCGAAGGCGCAACCCACCCAACAATCGCTCAGGCAAAAGGGCCACGGTAAACAGGCAACTCTGGAGAGCGCCGCCGATATCAGGCGGCCACCGATGGGGCAAAACTCTCAGGTAACCGGACAGAGGGGTGGAGATGTCGAATGCGTCTTCCATCTTTGATATTGGAGCCCTGCTTGCAGTCGCAATCCCCCGCCAATCTGACCCGCATGCCGGCCTGGATCCGCCAGCACCTCGGTCGCGGCGGCCAATTCCCGACCACCGCGCGCGCCGTCGACGGGCTCAACACCGTCTGCGACGAGGCGCGCTGCCCGAACAAGGGCGAATGCTGGAGCCGCGGCACCGCCACCTTCATGCTCCTGGGCGACGTCTGCACGCGCGCCTGCGGCTTCTGCGCCGTGAAGACCGGCCGGCCGATCTGGGCCGACCGCGACGAGCCGCGCCGGGTCGCCGCGGCGGCGGTGAAAATGGGCCTGGCCTTCGTGGTGCTCACCTCGGTCAACCGGGACGACCTGCCGGACGGCGGCGCCGGTTGCTTCGCCGAGGCCCTGGAACAGCTGCGCCGGGCCCGGCCGGACATGGGCGTCGAGTTCCTCACCCCGGATTTCCGCAACTGCCAGCGCCAGGCCGCCGATCGGTTCGCCGCCAGCCTGGCGGGCCTGCCGGAGGCCGCTAGGCGCGACCTGGTCTGGGGCCACAACGTCGAGACTGTGCCGCGCCTGTACCGCGAGGCGCGCAAGGGGGCGCAGTACCAGCGTTCGCTCGATCTGCTCAAGCTGGCCGCCGGCCAGACCGGTGTCGAGGCCAAGTCCTCGCTGATGCTCGGCCTCGGCGAGACCCGGGATGAAGTCCTCGCCGTCCTGGCCGACCTGCGCCGTGCCGGGGTGGCCCGGCTGTCCCTGGGCCAGTACCTGCGGCCTTCACTGGACAACTTGCCGGTGACCCGTTACGTTCACCCGGACGAATTCGCCGACTACGAGACCGAGGCACGGAGGATGGGTTTTACCTGGGTCAAGGCCGGTCCGCTGGTGCGCAGTTCCTATTATGCCGAAGAGATCCAACATGCTCAGACAAACCCCGCTTAACGCCAAGCACCGCGAGGCCAACGCCAAGCTGGTCGACTTCTCCGGCTGGGAGATGCCGATCCACTACGGTTCCCAGATCGAGGAGCACCATGTGGTGCGCAGCGACGCCGGCATGTTCGACGTCTCCCACATGCTTCCGGTCGACATCAAGGGCGAGGGTGCGAGGGCTTTCCTGCGCAAGCTTCTGGCCAACAACGTCGACAAGCTACAGACCACCGGCAAGGCCCTGTATTCCTGCATGCTGCACGAGGGCGGCGGCGTGGTCGACGACCTCATCGTCTACTTCATGACCGAGACCTGGTTCCGCATGGTGGTCAACGCCGGCTGCGCCGAGAAGGACATCGCCTGGATGGAGACCCAGCGCAACCAGCTTGCCCCGGACCTGCAGATCATCCCCTGTCGCGACCTGGCCATGATCGCCATCCAGGGCCCGAAGGCGGCCGAGAAGTTCTGGCAAGCCCTGCCCGGCAGCGAAGGGCCGACCCACCTCATGAAGCCGTTCACCGCGATAGTCATCGGCACCATGTTCGTCGCCCGCACCGGCTACACCGGCGAGGACGGCTTCGAGATCATGCTGCCGGCCCGGGCCGCGCCCTACATGTGGCAGGCCATGCTGGAGGCCGGCGTCAAGCCGATCGGCCTGGGCGCCCGCGACACCCTGCGCCTGGAGGCCGGCATGAACCTGTTCGGCCAGGACATGGACGAGACCAAGACCCCGCTGGAATCCGGCCTGGCCTGGACCGTCGACCTCAAGTCCGAGCGCGACTTCATCGGCAAGGACGCTTTGCTGCGCCTGCCGCGCGACAAGCAGCTGGTCGGCCTGGTCCTGGTGGATCGCGGCGTCCTGCGCGGCCACCAGAAGGTGTTTACCGCGCTGGGTGAAGGCGAGGTCACCAGCGGCTCCTTCTCGCCGACCTTGAATGTCGGCATCGCCCTGGCCCGCGTGCCCGTGGGCGTCAATGTCGGCGACACGGTCGAGGTGGCGATCCGCGACAAGAAATTGAAGGCACGGGTGGTGAAATATCCGTTCGTGCGTAATGGAAAAGCACTGGTTTAAGGAGAATACGATGAGCATCCCCGCCGAACTGAAGTACACCAAGTCCCACGAGTGGGCGCGCCTGGAAGCCGACGGCAGCGTTTCCATCGGCATCACCGACCACGCCCAGGAATTGCTGGGCGACATGGTCTTCGTCGAGAACCCGGTCCTAGGCCGCCAGTTGACCGCGGGCGAGGAGTGCGCCGTGGTCGAGTCGGTCAAGGCCGCCTCCGACGTCTACGCCCCGATCGCCGGCGAGGTGGTCGCCACCAACGAGGAACTGGAAGCCAGCCCCGACCTGCTCAACAAGGACCCCTACGGCGCCTGGATGTTCAAGGTCGAGCCGGCCGATGCCGGCGACCTCGATGGCTTGATGGACGCCGCCGCCTACCAGGCCCACGTGGATTCGGAAGCACATTAATGGAGAGACAAGAGATTGAGATGCAAGATGCTAGAGACAAGATTCAAGAACAGGTGGGCGCTCTGCCCTCCCTTGAATCTTTCATCTTGAACCTTGAATCTTGAACCTTGCATCTGAAAAAACATGCCCTTCATTCCACACACCGAACAGGATGTCACTGAGATGCTGGCCAGCATCGGCGCAGCCGATATCGAGGCCCTGTTCGACGAGATCCCGGCCGGCCTGCGTTGCGAGGGCCTGCCGGGCATCCCGGCGGGCGAGTCCGAGATGGCGGTCACCCGGCGCGCCCACGCACTGGCGGCCCAGGACGGCTTCTACCTGAACTTCATCGGCGCCGGCGCCTACGAGCACCACATCCCCTCGGCGGTCTGGCAGCTTGTCGGCCGGGGCGAGTACTACACCGCCTACACGCCCTACCAGGCCGAGGCCAGCCAGGGCACCCTGCAGTTGATCTACGAATACCAGACCATGATCACCCGGCTGACCGGCCTGGATGTCTCCAACGCCTCGCTCTACGACGGCGCTACCGCCCTCGGCGAAGCGGTGCTGATGGCGGTGCGGGCAAGCAAGGCCGATGTCCGCCGTGTGCTGGTGCCGGCCACCGTGCATCCGCGCTACCGGGCGGTCGCTCAGGCCATGGTAAAAAATCAGGGCATTGAACTGATGTCGCTGCCGTACTGCACCGAGTGCGGCCACACCCTGGTCGACGGCCTCAAGGCCTACGAGGATCAGCCGGCAGCTGCGCTGGTGATCCCGCAGCCCAACTTCTTCGGCGGCCTGGAGCCGGTCGATGCCCTGACCGACTGGGCGCACGAGCACAATATGCTGGCCATCGCCCTGGCCAACCCGATGTCCCTGGCCCTGCTGAAGGCGCCGGGCAGTTGGGGCGAAAAGGGCGTCGACATCTGCGTCGGCGACGGCCAGCCGCTCGGTATTCCGCTCTCTTCCGGTGGGCCGTATTTCGGCTTCATGACCTGCAGGCAGGCCCTGGTGCGCCAGATGCCCGGTCGCATCGTTGGCGCTACGGTCGACAAGGACGGTCAGCGCGGCTACGTGCTTACCTTGCAGGCGCGCGAGCAGCATATTCGGCGCGCCAAGGCGACCTCCAACATCTGTTCCAACCAGGGCCTGATGGTGGCCGCCGCGACCATGCACATGGCCCTGCTCGGCCCGCAAGGGCTGAAGGACGTGGCCTTGGCCAGCCATGGCCAGACCCGTGCCCTGCTCGACCGTCTGGAGGCGATCACCAACGTGAAGCGCGCCTTCACCGGGCCGTACTTCCACGAGGCGGCAATCCGCATCGACGGCGACGTCGATGCGGTGCTGCGGGCGTTGCGGGCGCAGGGCATCCTGGGCGGCTATGCGCTCGGTCGCGACTACCCCGAACTGGCCGACACGATCCTGTTCTGCGCCACCGAGACCAAGACGGATGCTGACCTGGATCACTATGCGCAACAATTGGAACGCATCCTGAGCAAGCGGCGCGAGGCTCCACCCTGCGCCTACAAGTCCTGAAACTGATCAGAGGAGAAGCGAATGTCCACCACCGTAACCCTGTCCGGCGAACCCGTTAACGTAGGCGGCGACTTCCCCCGCGCCGGCGACAAGGCGCCCAGTTTCATGCTGGTCGACAAGGACCTGAATGACGTTGCCCTGTCGAACTATTTTGGCAAGCGCAAGATACTCAACATCGTGCCCAGCCTGGACACCGCGGTCTGCCAGGCCTCCGCCCGACGCTTCAATGCCGAGGCCGCCACCCTGCCCAACACCGTGGTGCTGGTGATCTCCGCCGACCTGCCGTTCGCCCAGGCCCGCTATTGCGGCGCCGAGGGCCTGAACAACGTGGTCACCCTGTCGACCATGCGCGGGCGCGACTTCCACAAGCAGTACGGCGTCATGATCATGGACCCGCCGCTGTCCGGCCTGCTCGCGCGTGCGGTGATCGTGCTGGACGAGAACGACCGCGTGGTCTATTCGCAGATGGTCCCCGAGATCACCCACGAGCCCAACTACGAGTCCGCCCTGGCGGCCGCACGTGGTGAGCCGCTGAAATAACCGTTTCCATGCTGATATTCGAACATTCCCGCACCGGCCGTCAGGCCAGGGCGCAAGCCCCTGCGATGCCGGCCTCGGCCGACGACCTGCCCGCCGAACTGCTGCGCGCCGAGCCGTGCGGCCTGCCGGAGGTCTCCGAACTGGATGTGGTGCGCCACTACACCCGGCTGAGCCAGAAGAACTTCGCCATCGACACCCAGTTCTACCCGCTCGGCTCCTGCACCATGAAGTACAACCCGCGCGCCTGCAACAGCCTGGCCATACTGCCGCAGTTCCTGGCCCGGCATCCGCTCGCCGATGCCGACACCGGCCAGGGCTTCCTGGCCGCCATGTACGACCTGCAGGGGATGCTGAAGGAGGTCACCGGCATGGCGGCGGTGTCCATGGCGCCGATGGCTGGGGCGCACGGCGAGTTCGCCGGCGTGGCCATGATCCGCGCCTACCACGACGCTCGCGGCGACACGGCGCGTACCGAGATCATCGTCCCGGATGCCGCCCACGGCACCAACCCGGCCACCGCCACCATGTGCGGCTACACGGTGCGCGAGATACCCACCGACCGCGATGGCAACGTCGACCTCGATGCACTCAGGGCCGCGGTGGGACCGAAGACGGCCGGTCTGATGCTGACCAACCCGTCCACCTTGGGCGTGTTCGAGAAGACTATCGTCGAGATACAGAAGATCGTCCACCAGTCCGGCGGCCTGACCTACTATGACGGCGCCAACCTGAACGCCATCCTGGGCCGGGTGCGGCCGGGCGACATGGGCTTCGACGTCATCCACATGAACCTGCACAAGACCTTCTCCACGCCGCACGGCGGCGGCGGTCCCGGTGCCGGCCCGGTCGGGGTATCGGAACGCTTGGTGCCCTATCTGCCCATCCCCTACGTGGTCGATGAACGCGGTTTCTACCGCTGGGCCGAGGAGGCCGACTGCCCGGCCAGCATCGGCCGCATGAGTGCCTTCGGCGGCAACATGGGCGTGCTCCTGCGCGCCTGGGTCTACGCCCGCATGCTCGGCCGCGACGGCATGCGCCGGGTGGCCGACTACGCCGCCCTGAACGCCAACTACCTGGCGGCCGAACTGAAGAAGGCCGGCTTCGACCTCGCCTTCCCCGAGCGCCGCGCCAGCCACGAGTTCATCGTCACGCTCAAAAAACTCAAGGACAGCACCGGCGTGTCGGCGATGGACTTCGCCAAGCGGCTGCTGGATTACGGCTTCCATGCCCCGACCACCTACTTCCCGATGTTGGTGCCCGAGTGCCTGCTGATCGAGCCGACCGAGACCGAGAGCAAGGAGACCCTGGATGCCTTCGTCGCCGCCATGGCCAAGGTCAGGGCCGAGGCCGAGGCCGATCCGGAGTGGCTCAAGGGCGCCCCGCACAGCCTGCCGGCGAAACGCCTGGACGACGTCAAGGCGGCCAGGGAACTGGACCTGGCATGGAAATGACGCCGCCCGAGCCAGCCAACGAGTATAAGGGCAAGACCGGCCTGAAACGGGTCTGGAATGCGTTGTTCTATTCCATGGCCGGCTTCCGCGCCGCCTTCCGACACGAGGACGCCTTTCGCCAGGAGGTGATCCTGGCCTGCATCCTGATCCCGGCGGCCTTCTTCCTCAGCGGTGAGGCCATCGCCCGCGCCCTGATGATCGGCAGTGTGCTGCTGGTCCTGCTGGTCGAACTGATCAACTCGGCCATCGAGGCCACGGTCGACCGCATCTCCCTGGAAAACCACCAGCTGGCCAAGCGGGCCAAGGATATCGGCAGTGCTGCCGTGTTCTTGTCCCTGGTCAACGTGGCGGTAATCTGGGGGCTGATCCTGGTCGGTTGATAACCTGCGGGACGCCACCGCGCGCCCCGCGCATAGGCTACGCTGACCCATCCCGGACGTGCCCTGGCCGCCTCAGCGTGAATTTGACCAGACGCCGACCTCAGACAGGCCGTTATTAACCATCGATCCAATTCACGCCTTGCGCTGCTTGCGCTCAGACTCGATTTCCACTGCCTTCGCGAGCATGGCATGGATGCCTTTGATGTCCTTGCACTTGTGGCCCGAGCCGACGGCTTCGAGCGGGTTCATCCGCTTGGCCTTCATCAAGCCCATGCCGACCGATTGCATTTCGACCAGCTTCTTCAGGCCCGATACGATGCCATCCTTGAAATATAGCGTCTGCGTTAGTTGGAGTTCGTTCACCCGTCCGGTCTTGGTGCAGTTGTTCCAGAAGGTCTTGGACAGATGCAGGGTCGGCTGGAACTTGGGCGCCATGCCAATCCGGTAAGCGTACTCGGCAATGCCGTGCATGATGTGGGTGACGGGCAACTTGCGCGGGCAGGCCACATAGCAGCTATAGCACGATGTGCACATCCACATTGACTCGGATTGCAACACCTCATCCCGTTTGCCAGCCCGGATCATCATGAAGATTTCCTGGGGCGGATGCGCCCATCCGGCGTGGAAGTGTTTCGGGCAGGAGCCAGAACAAAGACCGCATTGCATGCACATCTTCACCCAGTCACCCATCTCGGCCTGTTCCTCGATCTCCTTGAGGAAGTTGTTCTTGTACTTGGCAGTCATTTCCTGGTTCAGGTCGTTCATATGTCCCTCCTATGGAAAACACTTGAACGGAAGGAAAGCCGGCTGAAGGGCCGGTGAACTCAAGCACCCCTTTGGTGTGGGAATCTCCTTCTGTAAAACTCATCCTAGGAAATAGTTAACAAAAATACTAGGGTATTGAATTATTCGGAGCTGTCCTGATGGATTGCTCAAGGGTGATGGTGTTCTGCCATGGCCTGCCTGAGCCCCGACTCACCTTGCAGAGCCAGCTTCGGACTCACCACCTGCGTTTCCGATCAATCGCTGGCACCG